>CAMWKZ010000004.1 GCA_947174945.1 uncultured Prevotellaceae bacterium
CCTTCTCGAAGCGGTTGTGGGTGATGATATTGTCGCCGAACACATCGACGTACTCCTGTATCATGGGCTTCAGGTACTTCACAAGCTCCTTTACGTTTTTCACGAAATTGGGGTCGATGTCGTCCTGCAGTCCGCCTATCCTGTAATAGTTCTGAATCAGACGGCCACCCGTGGTCTCTTCCATGCAGTTGAGCACGTGTTCACGGTCACGCATAGAATAGAGGAAAGCGGTCAGCGCACCCATATCCTGAGCACAGCAACCAACATACAACAGGTGAGAGTCCAGACGCTGCAACTCGTCCATAATAGTACGAATATACTTGATGCGGTCGGTAAGCTCAACGCCCATACCCTCCTCGATAACGCCCACCAGAGCGTGGCGGTGCATCATGGCCGACAGATAGTTCAGACGGTCGGTCAAGGCCAACGTCTGCGGATAGGTCATCTGCTCGCACATCTTCTCAATACCACGGTGGATATAGCCCAGATGCGGGTAGACGCGCTTAACGGTCTCACCGTCGAGCACGGTCTGCAAGCGAAGCACACCGTGGGTTGAGGGGTGCTGCGGACCAATGTTGATAACGTAGTCGTCCTGCGTGAACAGCTTGTTCTGCTTCGACTGCAAGTTGCCGTCCTTGTCAAGGTAATACTCCAGACCATAGTCAGGCTCTACGTCGTCGTCCAGTGTATAGTTGTCGTTAAACTTCCAGTCCTTGCGGAAGGGGAATCCCTTGAAATCGCTACGCAAGAACAGGCGGCGCATATCGGGATGGCCAAGGAACACGATGCCATAAAAATCGTAAACCTCGCGCTCCAGCAGGTCGGCTACACGCCAGATATTTGAAACGGTGGGAAGGTACGGAATCAGCTGGCCGTCGGTTGCGCCCGTTCCGTTGGCGGCAATGCCGTCGCCGCACACCTGACTTTTAGCCAGCATCTTCACACTGCAACGCTCATGGGTGTTGCTGTTCTCCAGAATATAGATACAGCCAAGTCCTTCTTCTGCGCCGAAGTCCTCACCAACGATGGTAACAAGATAGTCAAAGTGCTTCTTGTCCTTCAGGTTCTGCATCTCCGAGGCGAACTTCCCAAAATCAAATGATAAGAAATCCAGTTTCATGCGTTCTCCTCCTTTTCCTTCTTAAGTTCGTCGACAAATTCCTGAGGCACATCCGTTACCACAATGGGCTCGCGTCTGTGGTCGCCCAGCTTTGAACGGAACGTCAGCTCCTCATTGGAAACGCCCAGAGCAGCCTCCTCACGGGTCTGCTTGTGGTTGACACCACCAAAGAACTTCTCAATCTTCACCTTACGTTGCAACTGCATCATGCCGTACATGATAGCCTCCGGACGGGGAGGACAACCAGGGATGAACACGTCGACAGGCACAATCTCCTCGATGCCCTTCACAACATGATAGCTCGACTTGAAGGGACCGCCACTGATAGCACAACCACCAACGGCAATGACATACTTCGGCTCAGCCATCTCGTCATACAAACGCTTCAGGGCCGGGGCCATCTTGTGGGTAATCGTACCGGCACACATAATCAGGTCAGCCTGACGAGGGGAGTTACGAGTGACCTCGAAACCGAAACGGGCAAAGTCGTAACGAGAACAGCCACAGGCCATAAACTCGATACCACAGCACGAGGTGGCGAAGGTCAGCGACCACAACGAATTGGAGCGTCCCCAGTTGATGAGCTGGTCGAGCGTGCCCGTCACCACATTGACACCACCCTCATGGAGCTCGTCAATAATCTTCTCCAGCGAGGCGTTGTCGTTCCACTCCTCGTAGGGAATACTCTTAATGTGAGGCTTTCTTACTTCCATTCCAAGTCTCCTTTCCGCCAGGCGTATGCCAGGCCTAACACCAGAACTACCATAAAGAAGCCGATTGACAGCAGGGCCATTGCACCGAACTCCTTCACTACTACTGCCCACGGGTACAGGAACACTGTCTCCACGTCGAACATCAGGAACAAGATGGCAAACAAGTAGAATCCAACGCTAACAGGAAGCCAAGACGTGCCGTGAGTGGGAATACCACACTCGTAGGGTTCGCCTTTCACTTTGTTATAGGAACGCGGACCAATGAGCTTAGCCACGACGTAAGCTCCTGCCACCAATGTTACAGCCGTCAGCAAGACGGTAATTAACAAAGTAAAGTTCATATAAAATTTATAATATTATAATTTAGTGTATGCTTAAGCGGCTGCAAAGGTACGAAAAATATCCCAAAGACGAAGCATCTGCGTGGAAAATCTTAAAAAAAATAAAAGCCGCTACCCAAATGGGCAGCGGCTTAAATTATTTACTTTTTGGGGAACGCCTCTTCAGACAGTTCCTTAAAGAAGTCATGCTCAAGAATAACACTAATCCGCATCAGCAGACGTGCATCCAAACTCTTGCGCTTGAAAATGTTATAGACATTTGTGCGCTCACAAGGGATTTGCATGGCCAGCCAAGCCGCAGACTTCCCTTGCTTCCTGAGAATCTCTTCAATGTGCTTACCTATATTCATATCGTTCAGCCTTTACTTGGTTCCTAAATAATTTACCTTCACGGCTGCAAAGATATGAAATAAATCTCAATATATCAGCACTTTATTGTAGAAATTATTTGTCCGATATTCAATCAAATCGCAAAGCACTGCCTACACAGGCATTTGGCTGTTGAACCCGTATCAACGAACAGACCGTTGGGGCTATATCCGTGATGTGGACTTCCGTTGAGCACGCACCGTGGGGGACGTTCCATCCGTAGAACAACAAAGGAATGTGGGAATCGGAGGGGAGCCACGCACCGTGGGCGGTTCCTACGGGCGACTGCCACGAGCCTGACTCGTAGTAGCCCGGCTCTGTGCAGACGATGATGTCGCCTGAGCGGTGGAAGTTGTAACCCAGCAGAATCTTGTCGCGCAGGACAGCGGGGATGGGAGCCGTGGCGGCCTTCTCATAGTCGACGACAAACGAGACGTGCGGGCGATGGCGCAGATACTCAATAGCCACGTCTTTCACGCGCTGCAGGTCAAGCCCTTGGGCGGCGATGGCGTCATGGTTGAAGAACAGACGATTGTCGAGGATGTCCAGCAGCACTTTCTTCGTGTTGCCCAGTTTCGAGGCGATATGCTTCTCCACATCGGCGGCCAGTTTCTCCACGTCCCACTCACCGCCCTTCAGCTTGTGGTCTTTCAGGAACTGGTGGTTATGGGGAGCACCGTGGTCGGCTGTCAGGAAGGCAAGATAGTTGCCCTTGCCCACCTTGGCATCCAGCGTGCTGAAAAGACGGGCCAGGTCTTTGTCCAGCTCCATGTAGGCTTCGTCGGTGCGCTCACCTCGGGTGCCCCACTTATGGCCGATGACATCGGTTTGAGAATAGCTGACGCAGAGCATATCCGTCTCGTTGCCCAGTCCCAGTTGCTCGCCGTCAATGGCTGCAATGGCCATGTCGGTGGTAATGTGGCCCGTCAGCGGATAGAGGCCAACGTCCTTGCCCACCTTCTTAAACTCCTTGTTCTTAGCCAGTTCCTTGTTGTAGTCCTTCACCCACTGGGGCAGGTCGTTCATGTAATAGGTGCTGGTGATAAACTGGCGGTTCTTCGTGTCCAGCCAGAAGGCGGCATTGGCCGAATGGCCAGCAGGCAGGATGGCGGCACGGTCTTTATACGATATGCCGACCACCTTCGAGCGGAAGTCGGTGTGCAGTCGCAGCTGGTCGCCAATGGTGGTTGCCAGCAGGTTGGTCGGCGACCTCTGCCCCGACTTCATATTGTCAGAGCCAACGGGTGTCACGGTGCTGTCGGCGCAGCAGTTCAGGCCGCGTCCGTCAATATAGAAGTAGTTGCCACAGATACCGTGGAAAGCGGGCGTCGTGCCTGTATAGGCCGAAGTGTGGCCGATAGACGTGACGGTGGGCACATAGTTAATCAGGCAGTTGTTAAACGAGTAGCCGTTGTCCAGCAACCGACGGAAACCGCCCTCGCCAAACTGGTCATAGTATCGTGAAAGATAGTCCCAGCGCATCTGGTCTACCACGATACCCACTACGAGCTTCGGACGCTCGTTGAACTTGCCTTGTGCCGAGAGCTGTGCCATACAGCCCATCAGCACGGCTAATAATACAAATAGTCTCTTCATTGCGTAATCTGTGTTTATGAGTGTTTGATTGAATGGCAAAGGTACGAAAAAACGGGCAAAAATCCAAATTTTGCCTACACTAAAAACGGTAAGGCCCGTTCCCTCTCTCGGAAGGAACGGGTCTTACCCGTGGAAAGAACGGTTCTTACTGCCGGAAAGAACGGCTCCTTCCGAGGGAAAGAACGGCTCTTACTCAGGGAGGAGCGGTTTACATCGCCTCCACCCTCTCTATGATTTCCAGACACATACGGGTGTTGTGATAGGGACACTTCCAGAAACCAGCCTTGTCGTCCCTTGTGTTCAGCGTTCCGTCAGGGTGGCGGCTCCAGTGCCATTCGCCGTTCTCCCAGTCAATCAGCTGCGTCTTGATGTAATGCCAGCAGCGCACGGCCTTGTCCAAGGCACTTTCGTCGCCAAAGTGCTGGTAGATATTGAACCAGCCCACGACGTTCTCAGCCTGTACCCACCAGTGCAGGTCGTCGTCCACACGCCCCGTGTCAAGGTTGGCCTCATGAATCATCGAACCGTCAGGGCGCAGACCTTTCTCACTGGCTTTGGCCACCATGCGCACTATAGGCTCCACTTGCCGAAGCACCTCCGCATCGCCCAGCACCAAGGCAGCCTCGTGCATGAGCCACGAACACTCGATGTCGTGCCCATAGCTCTCCAGCCTGCCAGCCTCGCGCGTCCAGTCCATATCGAAGAAGAGGTCAAGGTGGTGGGTTTCAGGATTCAGTATCTTGTCTGTGAAAATGCCTATCATGTTGCGAAGAGCAGCCTCCACCTTCATCACTCGGTCGCAAGGCACTGGGCTGAAAGAGCGAAGCGTGCGCAACAGGTTGGCGTATGGCTCGATAATGTGCAGATGGGTGTTCTGTGACTTGGGATAGTTGGCATCCAGCTCCGACAGGCGCATATCGGCAATAGGCTGCCAGTCGCGCGTCAGGGCCTCGATATAGCCATTATGCTCGTGGTCAAGTGCGTGCTCCTCAATGCAGTCAAACAACTGGAGGGCATAGCCTAACGCTTCTTCGTCGCCAGTGGCACGGGCGTACTCCGACAGCCCGTAGATGACAAAGCCTATGGCATAGAACTGCTTCTTGGCATCCAACGGCTGGCCCTTGTGGTCAAGGCTCCAGTAGGCACCGCCATACTCCTTGTCAATAAAATGGCTGATGATGTACTCTTTGGCGCGGGTCGCCATTTCCAGATACGCCGGTTTCCGCAGCACCCGATAGGCTGCCGAAAACGACCACAGGATACGGCCATTGAGGACGGCCCCCTTCTCGGCATCCCTGTGCAGCACCCCTTGGCCATCAATACGACCGTAGAAGCCGCCGTTCTCGCAGTCAACCATCTGAGCCATCCAAAAGCGCAGGATGTTGTTCTCGACAACATCCTGCATCTCGTTTCTCAATACGCTTATATCCATATCAGTCCTCAATGGCACGTACTTTCTTTAGTTCCGCATTAATCTCGGTTATACGCTCGGTGGTCAGCGGATAGAACCATACGACGCAAATAGCCAGCAGGGCCACACAAGCCGGTATGAAGCTCATCAGCCAGCGCAGGCAGGCCAGTGCGCTCTCAGGCTGGACGACGTTGCCTTGTGCCAGCACCTCAGGGTCGGTAATATAGCCGAAACCGCTGAGCAGCCACAGCACGGCTGCACCGCCAATCGCACCGCCAAACTTCTGAGCCATTGACGAACTGGAGAATATCAGTCCCGTAGAAGCGGTCTTGAACTGCAACTCAGCATAGTCGCTGACATCGGCATACATCGACCATACCAGTGGCGACATGATACCCGTCAGGACGGAAATCAGAATCTGGAACACCAACATGAGCCAATAGCCCGTCGGCGTGCTAGGAATAAAGAAGAACAGCACGCTCAACACCACCAGCGAGGCGTTCACCAGAATAAAGGTGGTCTTCTTGCCCAGCCTATTGGAAATAGGTACACACGAAGCCACGCCCACCATGTTGCTCACCTCGCCTACCCCTAAGAACAGGCCGGCATAGAAGGCAAACATCAGGCCAAAGAACACCAGACTAACGTCAGAGCCGATTATGTCCTGGAAGAAGTAGGCCACCGTGGCACCACGCACGGTGTTAAACAGGTTGAAGCACAGGGCTGCGCCAATCAGCAGCCACCACGGACGGTTCGAGAGCAGAGCCTTGAAGTCGCTGCCCACCGATACCGTCGACACGGTCTTCAGGTGCTCCTTCGTCATGGCAAAGCAGAGCAGGAACATCACGAAGCAGGCCGCGGCAATGACCACCATCGCCCAGAACCAGCCGACCGACGTGTTGTAGCCGCCCAGCATATTGGCAAGCGGTTCCCAGAGGAACAGCGAAATGAACGAGCCGCCATAGGCAAAGAACATACGGAACGACGAAAACACAGTCTTCTCGTTGGAATCGTCGGTCATTACGCCCAGCATAGCCCCGTAGGGCACATTGATGCCTGTATAGACGGTCATCATCAAAATGTAAGTGACATAGGCCCATACCAGCTTGCCGCCATACTCCAAGTCGGGCGTGGTAAACAGCAGAATGCCGCAGATACTAAAGAACGGAGCCACCCACAACAGGTAGGGGCGATACTTTCCCCACTTCGTCTGCGTGCGGTCAGAGATAACGCCCATCATGGGGTCACTGACAGCGTCCCAGATGCGCGTCACCAGCACCAGCACGCCCGCATCGACGAGCGACAGGCCAAAGATGTTACTGTAGAAGAACGGCAGGTAGTAAGAGAATATCTTCCAGAACATACTGGACGACATATCACCAAAGCCGTAGCCGATTTTTTCCTTTAAATTAGTCATAGGGCTTTATTTTTTGCAATCAGTTTCTTAATGGTCGCAACCGAGGCTGCCGTGCGGAGCCCGTCCTCCGGCGTGTTCATGCAGTAGTCGACAAGCCGGTCAATGGTCGACGTTGCCACGTGCATACGCGTGTCAGCCGAGGCATAGTAGATAAACACCTTGCCGTCCTCGTCGGCAATCCAGCCGTTGGCAAAGGCCACGTTCATCACGTCGCCCAAATACTCGTCCTTCTCAGGCACGAGGAAGAACCCGCCCGGCTGGGCAATCACCCGTGTGGGGTCGTCCAGTGCCGTCATGTACATATAGAGCACATAGCGCAGGCCGTCTGCCGTGCCCCTCACGCCGTGAGCCAGATGCAGCCACCCCTTGGCGGTCTTGATGGGGTGCGGGCCTTCGCCGTTCTTCACCTCCGTAATGGTGTGGTAGTGGCGAGCGTTGATGATTTTCTCCTCCTTGATTTCGGCGTGAGTGATGTCGTCCACCAGTGCCCAGCCAATGCCGCCGCCACTGCCCGTGTCGATAAAGCCGTCCTGCGGACGGGTGTAGAAGGCGTACTTCCCATCTACGAACTCAGGATGCAGCACGACGTTCCGCTGCTGCGACTTCGTTTTCAGGTCTGGCAACCGCTCCCACGTCCTGAGGTCCTTGGTGCGGGCAATGCCTGCCGTAGCCGTAGCTGCCGAGAGGTTGCCCGGCTGCGTGTCGTCATGCCGCTCTGCACAGAACACCCCGTAAATCCAGCCATCCTCGTGCTTGGTGAGGCGCATATCGTAGACGTTGGTAGCCGGCACGACATCATCAGGCATCGTAATCGGTTCGTCCCAGAAACGGAAGTTATCCACACCGTTAGGACTCTCGGCCACAGCGAAGAACGACTTACGGTCGGCCCCTTCAACGCGCACCACCAGCACATACTTATCCCCCCACTTGATAGCCCCGGAGTTCAGCGTGGCATTCATCATGATGCGCTGCATGAGATAGGGGTTATCCTTCTCACAGAAGTCGTAACGCCACTCCAGCGGTGTGTGCTCGGCAGTCAGAATGGGGTTCTTCCACTTCTCGTAAATGCCGTTGCCCCACTCCACTGGTTCATTCTTGCGCGCTAGCAGCTCCTCGTGGTGAGCCCGCAACGCATTTACTCTCTCTTGAAATGTATTCATCTTACTTTGTTTAATATGACCCAGACAACTCAGAAAGGGTTGCCGTGGCAGTCGTTATTGGTTAATATCCTTCAGGAACAAGGTCTTGTCGGCCTTGTAAAAGTCGCGGAAATAAGGAGCGTCGGGCTTCGAGGGCGACGGGCCAAACCACTCCTCCTTGTAGTTACGCCACACCAGCAGGTAGCTGATGGGGTGCTTGTCGACGACGGGCTGCAGCGTTGAAGTCCACCATGTCGGGTCGGTCAGGTTCTTCAGACCGCACTCCGTCAGCGCAGCCACCTTGCCGTGCTCTTTGGCAAACAGGCACAGCATTTGCAGGTTCTGCTCCAACTGCGCCACAAAGTCCTCCTTGGTGCCCCACTGATAGCCGTCGATGCCTACCATGCTGACGCGCTCGTCGCCCGGATAGCGCTCCAGAAACTTCTCCTGTGTCAGGTCGGCAGCCATGCCCGGCGAGTAAGCCCACAGCAGATTGGTGAAGCCGTCGGCGTTCAGTTTGTCCTGCACCATATTCCATAGCGCCTTATACTCTTCTGCCGTGCAGAGCTTTTCGCCCCACCAGAACCACGAACCCGTGTTCTCGTGCCAAGGACGGAAGATGACAGGCACCTTCTTACCGTCTGCCGTCTGCAACGTGGCCAAGAAGTCAGACAGGCGCTGGAGCCATATCTGGAACTTAGCGTGCTGCGAACCACCGGGCAACAGGCTCTTGACGACCGTAGAGTCCGTGGTGTCCCACGCCGTGCCTGCCGGGAACTGCTGACCCGCCAGCCCGCCACCGTCAACCGTGGTAACAGGGTTGCGCGGATGCCAGCTCAGCGTCACGATGCCACCGCGCTCGTGGTGGGCAATCACTTCCTCGGTAATGCGGGTGAACGGCACGCTGTCGAGACTCTTCGCGTCGCCCATTTCAACACCGCCCAACTCGAAGCCCATCACGGCAGGATAGTCGCCGCACACGTTCTTCACGTCGCTCGAATCCCTGTCATACGCCCATGTCAGTCCGTACATAGGGTCGTCCTGATGGCCAAACATATAGCCCTTCTGTTGCAGACGCTGCAGCCGTTCCATCAGCTGCTCACTCTCGGTTTTCTCAACTACGGTCTTCTGACCACAGGCAGCCATCACGACGGCTACACCTATTATATATATATGTCGCACTTTAAGCATTGAACCTAATAATTAACGTGATTACTTAATCCCTAATTGCTTCTTCATCCAAGCCTGCCACTCGTCCCACTGCTCCTGATACCAGAAGTGAGCCGTCTGCTGATAGACGCTGAGCACCTTTTCACAAGTCAGCGTGTTGTAGGTAGCGTATGCCGTGGTGGGCGGCACCACATCGTCGTTGTAGCCAAACGACACCCACGTGGGGCACTGGATGCGGCGCACGAAATTCACCCCGTCGTAATACCTTGACGTTTCGACCTCTGCCCTTCTTACGCCCTCATTCTCAACGCTTTTCGTTTTCCCGTAGAAGTAGTGAGGCCATCCGCAGGCAATGCCCTGAAACGATGCCGTATGGTCGCAGAGAGCCGGATGAACGGCTGCCACGAAGGTGATGCGACCGTCCAGTGCAGCAGTGGCATAAGAGAGGAAGCCCCCTTGACTGGCCCCCGTCACACCGATAACCCGTCCGTCCCACTCGGGCAGCGAGGCTATGTAGTCGACCGAGCGCACGCAGCCCACCACTACCCTCTTGTAATAACTCTTGTCGCGGTCGTCCATGCCAAATTCCCAGTAGCAGTTCAGCGCACCGTTCATCAGGTTGTCGTAGAACTGCTGCGGTTGCGTCACGTCGACCCCGTGGATGCCAATCTCCAGCACAATGGCTTGCGTCGGGGCTGTATAGGTGTCGCCGCTGTAAGGGCGCACGCCAGCACCGGGCACGCGGAGCAGGGCGGGATATTTGCCGGGCTTGGCAGGCACGCTCAATATGCCGTAGGTACGCGAGCCCCAACGGATGTTGTTAAACGATACTTGATAGACGTTGACCTCCTCCGTCGAGCGGTCAGGCAGCAGTGTGCGCTGGGCAGCAAGCGGTGTCCAGCGAGCCTGCTCCAGCGTTTTCTGCCAGAACTGGTCAAAGTCCTTCGGCTCTACCGTGGTCGGTCTTAACCGCTCTGGCGAGAAAGCCGCCGTGCATGAGCCTTTATACTCCTTGCCATCCACGTGCGCCGTCACCGTCAGCCGATAGAAACCGGGCTTGGTCATCTTTCCTTTCCACGTCATCGTACCGTCTTTCAGCACGACGCCTTGCTTCTTTACGTCGGGGTACATCTCAGGCCCCGCCTCGAAGTCGACCACTGCGCCGTCGACCAGCGTTGACGAGCGCAGGACGCTGACCTTGAACTGAGCCGTCTGCCCTGCCTGATAGTTCCAGTCCTGCTTGTCGGGCGTGACGAGCACGTTGATGTTCGTCCCCCGAATCTGTCCCACCACCGGCATGGCCGCCAGCAGCACTAATATTAATAATAGGTACGCGCGAGATTTTCTCATTAATCTTGGGTCTTTAGCTTGTTGTTTGTAATTCGACTGCAAAGTTAACACTATTTCCTGAGAAACTATGATACTATCTTTGCGAAGTCGCACATTATCTTGACTGGCTAAGCATTAAAAATACTTAAATACCCCACCTATAGCCAATGCAGGCTTAACAACGGCTAAAACCTCGTTTTGGGAAGGAACGGCTCATACTCGTGGAAAGAACGGTTCAAACCCATGGAAAGAACGGCTCATACTCATGGAAAGAACGGTTCCTTCTGGGGGCACGCTCCGTTCCTTCCCCATGAAAGCAATAATGCCGTTTGCAAAAAAGTATCAAGATTAAACAAAAAAAGGCTAATGCTTTTCGGAAAAAACCATTACCTTTGCAATCGAATAGGCTACAAAGTGAACAACCAATATTTTATTACTAACAAATAAACAACGTATGAATCTAAATTGCAGTAAGAAGACTCTTCTGGCAGGGCTGTGCTCAATAGTTCTGTTAGGGTATTCGCCTGCCATGTATGCTGGGGGGGGTAATGCCCTATTTGAAGCACAGCAGTCGAAGAAGATTACTGGTACCGTTAGCGACGCCATGGGGCCTGTTATCGGTGCAAGTGTAGTGATTAAGGGTACGTCAAACGGTGTAGCCACCGACTTTGACGGTAACTTTAGCCTTAATGCCAGTCAGGGGCAGACGCTTGTTGTCAGCTACATCGGCTACCTGACCAAGGAAGTCAAGGTTGACGGCCGTGGCCGTTATGAAATCACCCTCGAGGAGGACAAGAAAGTGCTCGACGAAGTAGTAGTTGTAGGTTATGGTACGATGAAGAAGAGCGACATATCTGGCGCTTCGGCCACAGTGGGCGAGAATGCCATCAAGGGTTCGCTCATCACCTCGCTCGACCAGGCTCTGCAGGGCCACGCCGCTGGTGTCAGCGCCGTGTCAACGTCTGGTGCCCCGGGCTCTGGCACCTCTATCCGTGTCCGTGGTACCGCCACCATCAATGCCAACGCCGAGCCGCTCTACGTCATCGACGGCGTTATCGTGCAGAGCGGTGGCTTGACGGGTTACGACTACGGTCTGGGCGACGCACTGGGCAATGGTTCGGTATCGACCATCTCTCCGCTGTCAACCATCGACCCGCAGGACATCGTTAGCATGGAAATCCTGAAGGATGCCTCGGCAACGGCCATCTATGGTGCTCAGGGTGCCAACGGTGTCGTGCTGATTACCACCAAGCACGGTAAGGCTGGCGAGGCCAAGTTCTCCTACAGCGGCACACTGGCCATCAACCGCCAGACCAAGCGCCTCGACATCCTCGACCTGCGCGAGTATGCCGACTACTATAATGAATATGTACGCCTGGGCGAGGCATCGGCCAACCCGACCTTCCTCGACAAGTCGCTGCTGGGCAAGGGTACCAACTGGCAGGACGCTGTGTTCCAGACAGCCCTGATGCACCAGCACCAGATTAGCGCACAGGGTGGTACGGACAAGGTTCGCTACTACACCAGCGCCTCATACATGAACCAAGAGGGTACGATTATCGGCTCCAGCTTCGACCGCCTATCGGCACGCGCCAATATCGATGCCGACCTGAAGCCTTGGCTGAAGATGGGTCTTAACGTGGCCTTCTCTGACTCTAACGACGACCTGAAGCTGGCCGACGGTGAGGAGGGTATCATCAACTACTCGCTGACAACCACGCCCAACATCCCTATCTACGACATGAACGGCGAATACGCCTCCAGCTCTTACGAAGGCTCCAGCAACCCCAACCCAATAGCTATGGCCTTGATGAACACCAACCAGCTGAACCGTCAGAAGCTGAACGGTAACATCTTCTTCGATGTCAAGTTCTACAAAGACCTGACTTGGCACACCGAACTGGGCTTCGACCTCGGTTGGAGCAAGGCTGACACCTACCGTCCTATCATCAACCTTTCTACCTACCACCAGAACCAGAACAGCGCTTCAACGCAGAAGAACTCTAATACGTTCTGGCAGGCCAAGAACTACGTGACGTGGATGCACAACTTTGCAGGCAAGCACAACGTGACGGGTATGGTCGGACAAGAGGCATGGGAGTCGAAGTGGGACTACGTGAGCATCAGCAACACCAGCCTGCCTAACGACAACGTTCACAACCCCGCCCTCGGTACTGGTAACCCCAGCGTTGGCGAAGGATTTGGCGAGGCTTCTATGGTTTCGTTCTTTACGCGCTGGACTTACAGCTACGACGACCGCTACAATGCCACCTACACCTATCGTTACGACGGTAGCTCAAACTTCGGCCCCAGCAAGCGCTGGGCTGGTTTCCACTCGTTTGCCGCCAGCTGGCGCTTCAATAACGAGCAGTTCCTGAAGGACGTCACATGGCTGAGCAATGGTAAGCTGCGCATCGGTTGGGGTCAGACAGGTAACTCCAGCATCGGTGCCTACAAATGGGGCGTTGCCTTGAAGCAGCAGACTTCGGCCCTCGGCTCTGGTAACCGTCCTGCCAACATCGGCAACCCCAGCATCCAGTGGGAGAGCCAGGAGCAGTGGAACGTAGGTCTCGACCTCGGTTTGTTCAACAACCGCCTCAACCTGACCGTAGACTGGTATCGCAAGGAGTCAAAGGACATGCTGATGCCGCTCCAGTTGCCTGCCTACATGGGTACCAGCGGTAACGGCTCTTCAGCTCTGGCTGCACCTTCCGGCAACTACGGTACAATCCGCAACACGGGTGTTGAAATCACCCTGAACACTCACCCCATCGTGGGTAAGTTCGAGTGGGATTCGGAGTTCCAGATTTCATTTAACCGCAACAAGCTGGTTGCCCTGAACGATGGTTCAGGCAACGCCACGCTGAAGGGCTGGGGCCAGTGGGGCGACCAAGAGCCTCAGGTATCTCAAACGGAGGTAGGCGGTTCGCTGTTCAGCTTCTACGGTTACGTCTGCGACGGCTACTACACCTCCAAGGAGGATATTGAGAACTCGCCCACGCCTATTCACCCTGCCGTTAACGGCGTTTATGCCAAGAACAACACGGTATGGGTAGGCGACATCAAGTACAAGGACATTAGCGGTCCCGACGGCGTGCCCGACGGAAAAATTGACGAGTACGACCGTACCAACATCGGCTCTCCGCTGCCCGACTTCACCTTTGGCTGGACCAACACCTTCCGTTACAAAGGCTTTGACCTGAATATCTTTATCAATGGCTCATACGGCAACAAGGTTGGTAACTACAACAAGTACAAGCTGACCCACATGAACAACACGTGGATTAACCAGCTGAGCGACGTGCTTGGCGCTACCCGTCTGGAGCCTATCGATGCCAACAAGGACTACTCTGCCGGCTTGGACCGTGGCGATGGTGTGCTCATCTACAACTGGTACGACGACATCACCAACGTGAGAATCGCCAATCCGGGTGCCGCACTGCCTCGTGTTTCTGTTAACGACCCCAACGACAACGACCGCTGGAGCGACCGCTACATCGAGGATGCAAGCTACATCCGCCTGAAGAATATCTCGCTGGGATATACCTTCCCCAAGAAGTGGATTCAGAAACTCTCCTTGGAGGCGCTCCGCGTGAACGTCAACATTCAGAACCTGCTGACCATTACCAAGTATGACGGTTACGACCCTGAGGTCGGAACAAGCACGCAGTCGGCGTTTGTTTCAGGACTTGACAACGGTCGTTATCCCTCACCGACAACCTATTCATTTGGCCTTAACGTAACATTCTAAACACAGAAGCATTATGAAATTCATGAATATAAAAACCATTGCACTCGTTGCGGTTGCCGGCTTCGGACTTACCTCTTGTGAGGACTTCCTTAACAAGCCGACCATAGACAACTACAATGCGAACAACTACTATAGCTCTGACGTAGAGTGTCTTTCAGGTACGTCTTACCTGTATAGCTCACCTTGGAGTGACTTCACCCGCCCCTGTATCAAGGTCGGCGAGATTCTGTCAGGCAACTACTATCCCGGCACGAACCCCTATCTTGACTTTACCGTCAACGGTTCTGACCCTGACATAGGCTCAATGTCCAACTCTCTTTGGTCAGTAATAGCCCACTGTAACACTGTTTACAACTACATCAAGGAATCTGACGGTCCGTCGCAGGCTGCCAAGAACCAGACAATGGGCGAGTGCCTGACGTGGAAGGCCGTGGCTTACTTCTTCTTGGTTCGCGCCTTTGGTGAAGTCCCCATTATCCACGACAACAGTGAAGAACTGTCTTCAGGCTCCTACTCTACCGTGGTTAAGGTGAAGAAGGCCGATATTTACGAGTACATTATCATGACGCTGGAGAAAGCCATCGAAATACTGCCCGAGACTCCTATGCAGGCTGGCCGTATTGACAAGGCTGGTGCTGAGGGCTTGCTGGCAAAGGTATATCTGACCAAGGCTGGCGTTACCGGCACTATCAACACCGAGGACTTAACCAAGGCTGCAGAGTATGCCCGCCTGTGCTTGGCTCACACCAACCACGGCCTGATGGAAAAGTATTCTGATGTCTTCCGTCTGGCTAACAACGTTAATCCTGAGTGCCTGATTTCTTGGCGCTGGAACTCTAACAACAACCAGTGGACAGACCAGAGCTTCATGCAGAGCGACTACGCTCCTAAGGGCTTCAGCGAGAACGGTGACACATGGGGACAGTGGGCTGGTATGAGCACTGACCTTCAGGAGGCTTTCGGCATCAAGGTGCTGGAGCAGGTTCCCGATGTATGGCTCAATAACCGCGACTCTCGCCTGAAGGCCACCATGATGCTGCCTGGTTATGTCTATGAGTACTTCTGGACGGACAAGGGAGGATTCGACGTATTAAAGTTCATCTACGACGACCAGTACAATCCCTCCGTTGAGATTGACGGCGACACCAAGAAGCCTTGGTTGGTATCCCCCACCGGTGCATGGCCTGTTAAGCACCTCTTTGGTGACAATGCCGACCACACCGCTGGTGTTGGCTACCCCGCAGGACGTATGGCCAACAGCTTGGCCACCCCACTGCTGCGTATATCTGACGTGATGCTGATTTTGGCTGAGGCCAAGGTTATCCTGAGCAATCCCAACAGCCCGCAGGCTGCTTCTACAACTGACACGGAGGCTTTGGATGCTATCAATGCTGTTCGTGAGCGTGCCGGCATCAACCCGCTGACCTCTGTTTCCTTCGATGACATCTGGAAGGAGCGCCGTCTGGAGCTGGCCTTCGAGGGCGACCGTTGGTACGACTTTGTACGCGTCAGCTACTACAACCCCGACTTCTGCGTTGCAGACCTCAAGGCTCAGAAGCGTAACTGCATTGGAAACGGTGCGCTGAACAAGATTTATGAGAACTATTACAAGACTGGCGACTGGGTAGTGCCTGAGGGAACAGAGTACGACAACAAGACTCCTGCCCCTGTGGTAGAGGCACTGATGTCGGAGGATGCAGACTCTCACAAGAAATACTTTGCACTGCCTATGACAGCCCGCGACGTGGTGTTCAACCCGAACATTGCTTCTGGTGCAGAAGCACAGCACGTTGACGTGCGTAGTACCTATAGTTACTAAACTCCTAACATTATTAAGATATGAATATCATTAATCATTATACAAAAGGTCTGCTGTTGGCAGTAGCTGCCCTCAGCACCGTGGCACTTACCTCTTGTAAGGACCAGCCCGACAAGTACGAGGCTACAAGCGGTACGCCCACCATCAAGTACATCCGTTGTATGTCTTCCGAGATTCACAACTGGGATGACGACCCTGATACGCAGTACACTGACGGACAGCTGGTGACCAGTGCCAATCCGGGTAGTTCGCTGGCTATCATCGGTGACAACCTGCGCAGCATCAATGAAATCTGGTTCAACGACCAGAAGGCTACGCTCAACCAGAGCACCATTACAGACAATGCCTTGTTCGTATCCGTTCCGGGCAACGTGCCGGCTGAAGTGTCTGACAAGATTTACTTCATAACCACCAGCAAGGACACCGTAACCTACGATTTCAAGGTTATTATCTCTGCTCCGCTTATCACTTCCATGCCTAACGAATATGCACTGGCTGGAACAGAGCTGACGCTGAGGGGTAACTACTTCATCGACGACCCCAACGTACCTCTGACCATTTCGTTCCAAGGTGCCGATGGAGAGTTGATTCCTGCTAAGATTACTGGCATAGCTGAGGACTTCTCTACTGTCAACATCATAGTTCCAGACGATGCTGCCGCAGGGCCCATCGTTGCCACTTCGGTATATGGCACCTCTAAGAGTGCTTTCTGGTACAAAGACACCCGCGGTATGCTGTTCGACTTCGACACACCTAACGGTATCTCTGACGTTGTGCTGGATATGCACGCTTGGAATGGCCATGAAAAGACCATCGACGACGGTACAGGTATTTCAGGCAACTACTGGCAGTTCGGTACCGCAACCACTACAGCAAGCGGCGACAAAGACGGAGGCTGGCCCGACGAGGGAGTCCACTCGTTTGCCTACTGGCCCGGTAACTGGGAGTCTCCCGAGACCTTTAAGGAATATCCCCGTCTCTACGACTTGGTGGATATGTCTGACTGGCAGAACATGACTATGAAGTTCGAGATGTGCATTCCTGCCTCTAACCCATGGAAGGGCGGTGCCATGCAAATCGTCTTCGCTGGTACGGACAAGACCACATACGGTGGCGGTGGTGTCGACGCATACGGTAACACTATCCATGTGCAAGACAATGCCTACCTGAATGACAAGTCTGTGCCTCGCGCCCTCTATCGTCCTTGGACCACTACTGGCAGCTACGATACCGATGGCAAATGGGTTACCGTATCTCTCCCACTGGCAGCTATGTTCGTCTACAGCTATGACGGAACCCTTTGTGGCTCTCAACTGAGCAAGGATTCGTTTGCCAGCATCTGGATGGCTATCTATGGCGGTGGTGTTGAAGGCGAAGACTGTCAGCCCATCATCAAGATTGACAACATTCGTATTGTTCCCAATAAATAATATAAGCGTATGAAAAAGATATATAATATTTTCACCCTGTTGGTGGTAGCCTTTATCGGGCTATCCCTGACAGCGTGCAGCGAGGATGACTACGATACCAACCCGTACAACAAATCGGGTGTGAACCTGCTGGCCTTCGGCCCGTCGCCCAACACACGTTCAGAGGAGATACGCATCACTGGTACTAATCTGACAGCCGTCGACAAGGTGGTGTTCCCCGGTGGTACTATCGAGCGTGCCGGCCAGATAATCAATGTCAGTGGTGCTGAGGTTGAGAAGGCTCAGTTCAACGCTGTTGACAATGAGAATATCTACGTGAACATCCCGCAGGAAACCGTTCCCGGCCACATCAAGCTGGTAGTTGGCCTTGACACTATCACCTCAGAGGGTACGCTGACCTTTACCGAGCCTATCGAGGTAACTTCCGTTTCTCCCACCGAGGAGCTGAACGCAGGCGATGAAATCAGCATCAAGGGTGACTATGTGTACAACATCGCCGAGGTTATCTTTACCTCTGGTGTCTCGGGCGCTCCTGTTGTTGCTGAAGACTTCACCTATGTTTCTCGTGAGGAGATTCGCCTCCGCGTGCCTCTGGCCGCAGAGTCAGGTACTATCGCCATGAATGACGGTGCCGACTGGGAGTTAGAGTACAAAGAGCCCCTCAACGTCATTACAGCTACCGTAACAGGGGTTACCCCATCGGCTGACTTCGGACAGGAGATTCAGATTACGGGTAACAACCTGCACACTGTCGAGAGCGTACTCTTCCCCGGTGGTGTAGCTGCTGACTTTACGGTATCAGCTGACAACAAGACCATCACGGCCATTGTTCCTGCTGAGTGTAAGTCGGGTGCTATCTCGCTGCTGCTCTACTCGGGTGCAGCCCTGACTACGGACGAGTTTGCCGTTCCTACAGTAACCATCACCTCGATAGAGCCTAACAGCGACTTGGTTGAAGGCGACGTAGTAACACTGACGGGTGAGAACTTCGACCGCATCATTGGCGTTTCAGTGCCTGGCTATGGCGACTTGGAGCCGGAAGACTACACCATTACTGGTGACCAACTGGTATTCATCGTTCCTGAGGGCATGACCGACGGTAACGTCGTGCTGACCCAGAACTCAAACATCACTGCAAGCATTGGTGTTGAGATTCGCAAGCTGGAAGGTGTTATCTGGATGGGTAAGAAGGACATGGACAGCTGGTCTGACAACTGGAGTATTCAGCGCTGGGGCGACGCAGACCTTTGGAAGAAGTTCCGTGAAGCAATCAGTGGTCCTGGCCAATTAACGGTTCACTACAAGAAGACATCTAGCGACTTCGCTTTGAAAGTAATATCAGGTGACTCATGGAACATCCAGCTCTCTGGTGCCCAGTATGACGAATGGGGCAACAACATTGTTGATGACCCTGAAAGCGGAGATTACGTAATTAACCTGAGTGCAGAGGACGCTGCCACCATGTTTGGTAGTGATGAGAACGGCCAAGGCCTGATTATCGCAGGTATAGGCTATCAGCTCCAGTACATCAAGTTCGTTGCTGCGGGTGCTGAGCGCACGATTTGGGAAGGCAACGAAGACCTGAGCGACGGCCATCAGCCCTATATTGGCTCTGATGCCGGTGCTGAGTTCAAGGAAGTGGATGCTGCTGCTGGCAACGTGGTTCGCTTCTACATCGAGCCGACAGACCCAGAGTGGTACTTCGAAGTATATGAAGGACACTGGGGACCGCTGTACGGCAAATGGACGGGAGAGAACACCGACTTAGTCGTAGGCCAGCAGGGAGCCGTAGCACTCACACTGACCCAGGCCATGATTGATGCTGCATACCAGCAGCAATGGTGGGGCGGTATCTTCGTGGTACAGGGTAAGGTGAAGCTGACGAAAGTCACCGTGGCTCCGCTATAAACCTTTCAATGCTAATGGAAAGGGGCGCAACCTTGCGTTGCGCCCCTTTTTCTTTCATTTAAGACAGATACATGAACAAGAAACAAATGCTCCTTGCCGTCTGTGCGGCCATGCTGCTGACGGGCTGCGGAGGAAAGAAGGAACGCAAGGCCACCAGTGCGCAACTGATAGAACAGGTAGAGCAGTTTGGCATCGACACCATCGAGGCCAAGCCGGGCGAGACGCTGTGCAGCAACTCGGTGGACGGTGTGCTGCGCCACTACCCTGAGCTGTACCACGCCACGCGAAAGGCCGTGAAAGCCTACGATAAGTGGGTGGAGGCAGCCAAGGAGGCGGGGCTGAAGGTGAAGCCCCAAGCGATGGATGTGACGACACTGCTGGACGAAGCCCTTTTTGGCGACAGTGCAACGGATGCCGACAGCGCATGGCAACACCTGCCGACAATAGACAGTCTGTACATCCAAGCCATTGTCAGCATTCCCAGTGGGCAGCCCGACACCGACAAGCGCAAGACGGCCATCGGACGGATGCGCAAGGCATGGCAGGCATACGCCCAGCAACTGCAGGACATGACCCCTACCATCCCCCAAGACTGCACGCAGCGTTACCTCTCGACCGTCAAGGGTAAGACCAAAGGACTAACGGACATCAACTTATACAAACAAAACCAATAATAGCATGAAGAAACTGAAAGCATTCATCGTGGCAGCCACGGCACTGCTGGCGACGGGCAGCATGGCGGCAGATATACCGTCAGCACCCGTTACCGCCAACACGGAGGCTGCCAAGAAGCTGTACAGCTACTTTCTGGAGCAGTACGGGCAGAAGACCCTTTCGAGCGTCATGGCCAATGTCAACTGGAACAACGAATGTGCCGACAAGGTAAATACCCTCACGGGCAAGTACCCGGCCATGAACTGCTACGATTTCATTCACATCTGCTTCTCGCCTGCCAACTGGATTGACTACACCAACATCAAGCCAGTGCAGGAGTGGCACGACGCTGGCGGCATCGTCCAGCTGATGTGGCACTTCAACGTGCCCAAGAGCCAAGGGAACACCAGTGAAGTAACCTGTACACCCAGCGAAACGACGTTCAAGGCCGCCAACGCCCTGACAAGCGGCACGTGGGAGAACAAGTGGTTCTACGAACAGATGGACAAGGTAGCGGCCAGCATCCTGAAGCTGCAAGAGGCGGGCATCGCTGCCACATGGCGCCCCTTCCACGAGGCGGCAGGCAACTACTATCATAAGCCCTCATGGGGTGCATGGTTCTGGTGGGGTGCCGACGGTGCCGACACCTATAAGAAGCTGTGGACGACGATGTACGACTACTTCAAGCAGAAGGGCATCAACAACCTCATCTGGGTATGGACCACACAGAACTATAACGGCAACAGCACGGAGTATGACAACGACAACGCCTACTACCCCGGCGACCAGTACGTTGACATCGTAGCCCGCGACCTCTACGGATGCACGGCAGAGCAGAACCAACGGGAGTTCACCGAGATTCAGCAGCGCTATCCCAACAAGATGGTGGTGCTGGGCGAGTGTGGCCAGAACAACGGCACCGACCCTGCCAAGATGGCCGACGTATGGGCCAAGGGTGCCAAGTGGGGCCACTTTATGGTGTGGTATCAGGGTGGCCAAGGGGCTACCGGCACGATGTGCAGCGATGCGTGGTGGAAGGATGCCATGAGCAGTGCCAGCGTCATCACGCGCGACCAGCTGCCCAACCTGCAGCCCGGCGTGGTCGAGTTTGAGACGGCTACCGAGGCGGTCAAGAACATGGGACTGGGCTGGAACTTAGGAAACACGCTGGATGCCAACAGCCAGAAGGTTTACGACATAACGCAGAGCAACTACTGGGGCCAGCAGGACGTGACGTCGGAAACGTGCTGGGGCCAGTTCACCACCCAGCCCGCACTGCTCCAGATGTTCAAAGACGCTGGCTTCGGTGCCATCCGCGTGCCTGTGACGTGGTATAACCACATCGACAGCAACGGCAACGTGGATGCCGCATGGATGAAGCGCGTGCGCGAGGTGGTAGACTATGTTGTCAACGCTGGCCTCTACTGCATCGTCAACATCCACCACGACACGGGTGCCGACGGCGACGGCTTTAAGTCGTGGCTCAAGGCCGATGCCACCAGCTATGCCAACAACAAGGCTCGCTACGAGAACCTGTGGCGGCAGATAGCCGAGGAGTTCAGGGACTACGACCAGCACCTGCTCTTTGAGGGCTACAACGAGATGCTCGACAGCTATAACTCGTGGTGCTTCGCCACGTTCAACTCGCCCAACAAGTACGACGCTGCCGGTGCCCTCAAGGCTTATCAGGCCATCAACAACTACGCCCAGAGCTTCGTCGACGTGGTGCGTGCCACGGGTGGCAACAATGCTGTGCGCAACCTGATAGTCAACACTTACGGTGCCTGCAACGGCAGCGGCACATGGAACGAGCACCTGAAGGAACCGCTGACGAAGATGAAGAAGCCTACGGGCGAGACTAACCACCTCATCTTCGAAGTCCATGCCTACCCCGAAATCAAGAATCTGGCTACCGCCAAGACCGAGGTCGACAACATCATCAAGGGGCTGAACGACAACCTCGTCACCAAGGGCGCACCCGTCATCTTCGGCGAGTGGGGCACGAGCAATGTGGACGGCGGCGCTGGCAAGACCGACTACGATGTGAGAAGGGACGACATGCTGGAGTTCGTCGACTACTTTGTGAAGAAGGCAAAGGAGAACAATATGGGCACGTTCTACTGGATGGGCCTGTCCGACGGAATGACACGTATGCTGCCCGCCTTCAACCAGCCCGACCTTGCCCTCAAGATGCTGAAAGCCTATCATGGCGCAGACTACGACCCTACCCTGCCCACTAAGTCGGACTTTGGCGATGCCGCCATGTCGTGTACCGTCAACTACGACTCGCAGTGGGGGGAGTTCAACCTGTTTCAAGGCTCTATCAGCGCCACCGACTATAAGACCCTACGCTTGGAGCTGGACGCCGTTCCGTCCAACGGGAGCCTGCAAGTCAAGATATACGGCAACACAGAAAAGACAGTGTCCATCACGGCCAAGAACACCAACGTGTCGCTGACGGGCATGGGCAACATCACGCGCATCACCCTGCAATGGAAAAGCAGCACACCGGGCAGTGTCAAAATCAACAAGGTGTATCTGGTCAGGCAAGACAACAGCAAGGAGCTGACCGAGCCCAGCGTGTTTTGGGGCTGCAACATGTCGGGCCTCGTCATCATCACGACGGACATTCAGGACGTCACGTACCACCCTGCCCAGAGCGATGCCATCTACAGCCTGAGCGGTCAGCGCATCGCCCAGCCCACACATGGCATATACATTCGCAATGGTAAGAAGTACATCAAGCAATAACATGATGAAAAAGGTTCTCTTGCTGTCGTTACTATGTGCGTCGTGCATGGCGACAAATGCCGCAGAGCGGTTTGTTACGTTTTCGAAGACGGCTAATACGCAGTTGCTGCTGACGGGCACTAATGATACTATTGTCTACGATAGCGGTGACTGGGAGGGCGTGAAGATAGCCATTAACAACCTGAAGCAGGACTTGACGAGCGTGACGGGCAGTGCCTGCGCGCCTATCGAGGTAGGGACTGTGGGCAGGAGCAAGGTGGCCAGCAGGTACAAGAGTATTTGCAAGCTGCTGAAAGGCAAGTGGGAGCAGTATGTCATTACGGCAGACAACAGCAAGCTGGTGGTTATCGGCTCTGACAAGCGGGGCACTATCTACGGTATCTATGAGCTGAGCAGGCAGATGGGAGTGTCGCCGTGGTACTGGATGGCCGACGTGCCCATAGCCAAGCATAAGGATGTCTTCGTGGAAAGAGGCGTTTACACGGACGGCGAGCCTAAGGTGAAGTACAGAGGCATCTTCATCAACGACGAGTGGCCGTCGTTCGGAACATGGTGCAACAGGCAGTTTGGCGGTGTCAACTCCAAGGCTTACAGCCGCATCTTCGAGCTGCTCCTGCGCCTGAAAGCCAACTATATGTGGCCTGCCATGTGGGACTCGCGCTTCAACGAGGACGACCCGCTGGCACCCAAGATAGCCGACGAGATGGGCATTGTGATGGGTACGAGCCACCACGAACCGATGATGCGCGCCCACAAGGAGTACACGACGAGGCGCGACGAGGTGGGGCCGTGGGACTACGCAACCAACCCCAAGCGCATTGACAAGTTCTTCACCGACGGGCTGGAGCGCAACAAGGACTACGAAAGCATCATCACCATCGGCATGAGGGGCGACGGCGACGTGGCCATGGGCGAGGGTCGCGATGCGGACAACATGAAGACTTTGAAGAGGGTGATTGAGGCCCAGCGGGGCATCATCGAAAGGGTTTACAGGAGGAAAGCAAGCGAGGTGCCGCAGCTGTGGGCCATCTTTACCGAGGTGCAGCGGTACTACGACGCGGGCTTCACCGTGCCCGACGACGTGACCCTGCTCCTGTGCGACAACAACTGGGGCTACATCCGCCGCAAGGGGCGTGAGCACGAGCGCAAGCGCAAGGGGGGTCTGGGGCTGTACTACCACATCGACATGAATGGCGGCCCGTGGAACGACCGATGGGTGAACACCACCACCATACCCAAGCTGAGGGAGCAGCTGCATCTGGCCTACGCCAGCGGCATTGACAGGATTTGGATTATCAACGTGGGCGACCTCAAGCCCAAGGAGGTGCCGATTGACTTTATCATGCGGTATGCGTGGAATCCCGATGCCATCCAGCCGGGCGACGAGCGGCAAGAGCTGGAGCAGTTTACGGCCAGCGTGTTCGGCGATGCGTATGCCGCAGAGACTGCGGACATCATAGCCAAGTACAGTAAGTACAACCTGTGGCGCAAGCCCGAGGCGCAATACCCCGGCATCTTCAACATGAAGGAGATGCTGCAGACCAATGCCCTGTGGCAGTCGCTGGTGCTGCGGTGCGAGGAGCTGAGGGAGCAGATGCCGCCGGAGATGCAGGATGCCTTCTACCAGCTGGTGTACTACCCTGCCGTCGCAAGTGCGGGAGTGGCGCAGCTCTACAATGCCGCCACCATGGGCGACTCGCTGCTGGTGGAGCACCTGATGGCGAAAGACAGGCGGCTGGCCGACTATTATAATAAGGAGCTGGCCGGAGGGAAGTGGGACGGCATGATGCTTGACAACCACATTGGCTACACCCAGTGGTTCATTCCCGAGGAGAACCGCAACCCGCTGACGCTGGGCTTCAAGGTGGAGCACAACCTGAACGAGCTGCCCACACGCGAAAGGTGCATACAAGCCTACCAATACTCACGGGCGGAGGCTGGCAAGGATGCCGAGTGGATATTCCTGCCCGACTTAGGGCGCGGGGCGGGCTGCATGGGCAGCAGCAACGTCATGGCCGAGAGCGACACAACGGGCCGTGGACCCGTGCTGGAGTACGACATTGATGCCGAGGCGGGCGCGCCCCTGCAAATAGCCATCGGCATACTGCCCACCCAAGACGTGCATCCGGTGCGCGGACTGCGCATAGGGGTGCAGATAGACGAGCAACCCATGCAGGTGATTGATGCGCGCAAGGGTTTGGTTGACACCTTTGGCGAGTACACGCCCCAAAATCTGGCCGTGTCGAAGGTGCTCCGCCCACTGCCGATGCGCAGCCGGCTGGCTTTGAGCGGTTTCGTCAACGGCAGGCAGCTGCCCCGCCGCGACGAGGTGTTCGACAATCTTAGGTGGCTTGACGCCTCCTTCGACGCAGCCCCTGGCCCTCACAAGCTAAGAATCATCATGGTAGACCCCGAGATAGTGGTGGAGCAGATAGTCGTGAATCCTGATAACGAGCATTACAGCTACTTGCGCTTATAGCCCTCGGCAGAGAGCCGTCAGGCAGTGGGCGCAAAGTGTTAAATATTTGAATTAAACAGACAAACCTACTCCGTAGGTTCACATAAAGGGCAGCGGCCCACATTTTGATAAATTTTTCATGGTATTTTCATTGAGCTTATAACAAGCTCATATTCAATCGGTTGAAGATGAAGATGCTTTTTACAGGCATCGGGAGTGCCCTTCGCAGTGAGTGCGGAGGGTACTTTTGTTATGTGCGGAGGCCATGCGCACCCTCAGCGGAGCGCACTCGCACCATGCGCGGACGGCGTTCGCAGCGTGTGCGGAGGGCGTTCCCGTCATGCGCGGAGGCCGTGCGCACCGTGTGCGGAGCCAATCGGCGCACTCGAAGGGCGCGTTTGGCACCGTCAGCCGTGCTGGTTTGCAGAAAATGAAATGTTAAATTCCGTGACTTTTAACTGACGTTTCGACGGGGTACCGACAAGGCTTTCTGCGATATTTTCCCGCCAAAGCACGGGTTTTACAAAAAATCTTCGTACCTTTGCGAGCATATTTACTAATTACAACTAACTATGAAACGACTGACATCTATCCTGTTCGCCGCCTGCATAGCCCTCACTATGACGGCTCAGACGGCACGTGAAGAAATCAAGGCCAACAAGTTCCTGTCGGCCAGCAACTATCTGGACTACGACAACTATCCAGCCACGAAGGCGCTGACACCCACGCCGAAGGGCTACGAGCCGTATCTGATGAACCACTACGGACGCCACGGCTCGCGGTGGCTCATCGGCGAGACGAGCTACACGCGCCCGCTCGAGACGCTGCGCAAGGCCAAGGAGCAGGGCAAGCTGACGGCTACGGGCGAGGACGTGCTGCGGCAGGTGGAGGCCATCTATGCCACCTCCGACCAGCGGCTGGGCGACCTCTCCAGCGTGGGCGAGCGCCAGCACCACGGCATCGGCAAGCGCATGGCGCAGAACTTCCCCGAGATATTCAAGCAGCCGAACGTGCCCATCGACGCCCGCTCGACGGTGGTCATTCGCTGCATCCTGTCGATGGAGGCCGAGTGCGAGGAGCTGGCAGCTGCCAACCCGACGGCCCGCTTCCACAACGATGTCAGCCAGGCGCTGCAGTACTACCTGAACCAGCCCAGTACGCCGTACCTGAAGGAGATGCGCAAGAAGACACGCGCCGTGCGCCGCGAGTGGCAAAGAAAGCTGATGGACGAGTGCCCGACGGAGCATCTGACCAGCCAGCTCTTCAACGACGCACAGTGGGCGGCGGACAGCATCAAGGCGCCCGAGCTAATGTATCAGCTGTTCGAAGTGGCCAGCAATATGCAGAGCCACGAGCTGGGACTTGACCTCTACCCCATCTTCACCGCAGACGAGCTGTACCAGCAGTGGCGCATCCGCAACATCGGGTGGTATCTGGACTACGGTGCAGCCCCACAGGGCGAGGGCGTGCAGCCCTTTAGCCAGCTGAACTTGCTGAAGGACATCATACAGGTGGCCGACACTACCACACAGACCAGTGCCGTGCTGCGCTTCGGCCACGAGGTGTGCGTCATGCCGCTGGCCTGCCTGCTCGAGTTAGACTCCTGCGGTATGTCAACCGACGACTTGGGGAATCTCGACCAGCACTGGCGCAACTACCGCATCTTCCCCATGGCCTGCAACGTGCAGTTAGTGTTCTATCGCCCCGTCAAGGGAAAGGGCGACATTCTGGTGAAGGCATTGCTGAACGAGCGCGAGGTGTCGCTGCCCGTCAAGACCAAGAAGTATCCTTACTATAAGTGGGCCGACGTGCGCCAGCACTACATGGAGCGAATCAACTGGTTCGAGAGCCTGCAGAGCGCATTCGACGCAAAGGCTACGGACAATCAATAGCGTGGCGGCGTGCATGATGGAGCTGGAACCGATAGACGGCGCAGGCCAGTGCGAAGTAAGCGCCTGCCTGCAGCCACAGGCTCCAGTACTCCATCGCCACATCGCTCATCGTAGCCCCCATCGAGTTTAGCCGCACATAGGCACGGGCACCGAAAGTGCTGGGAAACAGCCACGACACGCCCTGCCAGTAGCCCGGAATGTTGGACTGCGGCCAGCTGATGCCCGTCAGGAACAGCAACGGCACACTGACGAAGACCATCAGCAGCATCACGTTCTCGCGATACCTCACGAGGCACGACACCACCATGCCGAAGAAGATACAAGCCAAGGTATAGGGAAAGAGCAGGCCGAGCAGTTGCTGCCACGTGGCCAGCTGCGGGAAGTGGAACAACCGGGGCACGGCAGCCACCAGCCACGCACCCATCACGGCATACACCATCAGGTAGCACATACACTTGCCCAGCACGATAGGCAGCGTATGCCCATAGTGCGGGTTGCCTACGGGTATCAGGTTGCCGTAGCGGTTCTCCTCTCGGGCCGTGCCTGCCGACAGGCCGATGCCCAGCACCAGCGTCTGCTGCAAAATCAGTATCAGCACACCCGGCAGGATAAACGACCCATATCCGCCCGCCGGGTTAAACACCGGCACGTCGGCATAGTCGAGCGGGCGCGCTGCGATAGCCTCCTCTCGGGCAGTGTACTTGCCGCCTAACTTGGCCTGCAACTCCGTGCCCAGCTGCATCGACACCATCTGCGCCGTCTGGAAGATAGCCTTGTAGGCCAGCATCAGGCTCATGTCGCAATACACGCTGACCACGCTCTGCTCCATTCGGTTCACGTTCTGTTCAAAGTCGCTTGGTATGAGGTAGATGCCCCGCACCAGCTGGCGGCTCACCAGCGACTTGGCCTCCTCAAGGTCTTGGGCATAGTAAGCCACCCTCACATCAGCCGTGGCATCGCACATACGGATAAACTGGCGCGACAGCGCAGTGTGCGAGTTGTCAACCACCGCCACGGGCACCTCATGCACCGTCTCGTTGTTGTAAATCCAAGAGTAAAGCAACGGATAGACCAAAGGCACGACGATGAAGAATATCAGCACTCCCTCGTCCCTGACGATGTGCTGCATCTCCCGTCGCCAGACGTAGCAGGCATCCTGCAGTCCCTTGTATAAGCTATGGAATATAGACATAAGTTAGCATCGCATTTTTTATTTTCCGCACCACGAGCCACGGCAGTAGCATAAACGCGGCCAAGGCTGCGAAGTGGAACCAAGCCTCTATCAGCGGATAGCCGTTAAACACGCATATCTGATAGAGCATATAGTAATGGCGCAGGGGAAACAGCCACGACAGCGACTGCAACGCACCGTCCATGCCCATGATGGGGTATGCCGTGCCCACCATCGAGAAGCTGAGCACTGCCCACAGCGAGCAGACACTCATCGACATACGCAGCGAGGGCAGCAGCCCGAAGGCAAAGATGCCAAAGCCCTGTGCGGCCAGCACCTGTATCAACCCAAGCAGCACCATCATCAGGGGGCCACCCTGATGGGGGAACTGCAGCACATAGAACACGTAATACTCGTAACCGTATGTTATTGCCAGCCAGATAAGCGTCTGCGGCAAGAACTTTCCCAACAGGGCTACAGTGATATTGTTGTCGGCCATCCCCAGCCACTTAGCCGACGTGTTGAACTTCAGCTCCGTGCCCAAAGAGTAGGCGGAAATCAAGAAGATAAACAGCATCAGCATCCCCGGCACTATCATCGTGCTCAGGTAAGCATTGTAGCTGGTCCACGGGTTGGCTATCTGGTGCAGGTCGATGCGGATGGGCTGCAGGTACGTCTGTATCTGGCTGTCGGTATATCCCTTGGCGCGCATGGTTGCCTGCCCGACGGCAGCAGAGCCTAACGTGGAGATGGTCTTCATGTCCTTCATCAGCAGAGCACCTGAAGCCAGCGTTGTATAGGAATAATAATAGGAAATCTTAGGTTGCCGACTGGCCAGCAGCCTATCGGTCGTGCCCTCTGGGATATACAAGAATGCGTATATCTCACCCTGTTGCATCGCCTTCCGAGCCTCCGCTACTGAAGGGTAGCGGGCCACGACCCTTGACATTTGAAAGGCATCCAACCGCCTGACTATCGAGCGGCTGGTCGTTGTATTGTCTGCATCCACGATGCCAATGGGCATTTCCGTAGGCAGTCCATCACTCATCAGCGTGGTAAAGAAGAACATGACCAGCAATGGGAACAACACCATACAGAAGAGGTAGATGCGATTCTGACGCAGAATCGTCAGCTCCCGCAAGGCTATATCGTATATCAGCCTGAGGTTTCTCATTTACTTGATGATAAGCGACATACCGGGGCGAAGGCCCTCAAAAGGCTCAACGGGGCGGGCTTTCACCTCAAAGGTCTTCAGGTCGTACTGGCCGTTGGCCTTGGTCGCTTTCCATACGGCATACGAGCCTTGGTCTTTCATATAGTAGACCTTCATCTTGATGTTCTTGTTGAAGGCAGGCACGAAAGCCGTAAACGTCTTGCCTATCTCCAGTCCGTTCAACTGGTCTTCACGGACATTAAACGTTCCCCACAGGTCTTTCATCACGGCTACGTTCATAATGGGCGAGCCCGTACCCACCAGTTCACCCATCTTCGGGTAGATGTCAGTCACCTCCCCCTCCATCTGAGCCAGTTGCACCGTCTCGTTGATATACGAGTTAACCTCGTCCACGGCACCCTTGGCACGCCCAACCAGAGCGGCTGCGGCCTTCTTATCCTCAATGCGGGCACCGTTCTTGGCCATTCTATACTGGCTTTCGGCAGCCTTGGCCTGCGCCTCCATCGCCTTGTAGTTAGCATAGGCTTCGTCGCGCTTCTGGGCACTGAACACGCCTCCCTCGTAAAGTCGCTGCACGCGCTGATACGACTTCTCGGCTATCTCCAGCCCAGCCTTAGCCTGCTGGTACAGCTGGTAGGCACCCTGTATCTGCTCCTGACGGGCACCGTTGCGAGCCATCTCCTCCTGAGCCGCAGCGGCATTCTCCGCACTGCGGGCCTGCTCCATCTTGGCACGCACTTCTGGCGCATCCAGAATGGCCAGCGTATCGCCCACCTTCACGAAGTCGCCTTCCTTGACGCGGATTTCCAGAATACGGCCCGGCACCTTGCTCGACACGCGGTATTCACTCACCTCCACCTGACCTTGTATCAGTTCGGGGTCGTGCCCCAAGGCGAAGAATCCTATCAAGGCCACGATAATCACCACTGCGGCAAAGCCTACGATTGCCAACAGGATGTTGTTATGTTGTGTTTTTGCTGACATAGTTCTATTGATTTACGTTATTACGACATTCCTTTTACTGTAGCACACCCATCGACTTCTCCAGCTCTACCTGCGAGAGCTTCACGTCAATCTCTGCATCAATCTTCTGCGACTGAGCCTGCAGCCACGCGGTCTGTGCCTCCATCACCGTGGTCGACGAGATAACACCCTCGCGGAATCCGAGGTTGGCCGTGCGCAGGTTCTCTTCAGCCCGTTCCGTACTGACCTTCGCCAGTTCCAGCTTCTTGTTGGCCTCGCTCATTTTGAAGGCACTCTGGCTCACCTGCAGCTCTATCATCTCGCGAGCCTCGTCGCGCTGCAAGGCTGCGATGGCCGTAGCCCCCTTTGACGCACGAACCTTATAGGCCACATCACCCCAGTTCCAGATGGGTACGCGCACCATCACGCCCACATTCCACACGCCGGCGAACTTCTTCTCAAAACCATTGTATAAGTTGGGGTTGCTGACCATATATCCACCCGTCAGCAACACCTGGGGCAGGTTGCCCGCTTTCAGTATATTGGTGGTCTGCTTACTCATATCCACCACGTTTTGCAGCATCTTCAGCTCGGGGCGGTGCTCTGCCACCTGCTCCATGTCCACCTGCGGCACCAGCTCAGCGGCAGTCAGGTTCTCGGTTTCTTCATCCACTAACGTCAACTGCTCGTTAGCGGGAAGGCCACAGAGCTGACAAAGCAGCATCTTCGACAGCGTTAGTCCGTCGTTCACCTTCATCAGCGTCATCTCGGCCTCGTTCACCTTGACCGACACGCTCAGTCCCTCGCTACGGGTAGCCACACCCTCTTTTATCATCTTCTGCACATCGCTGTCCAGCTTCTTCACCAGTTCCAAGTAGCCCTGCGCCATATTCTGCTTATGGCGCAGCGACACCACCTGCCAGTAGGCCTTGTCTATATTATATAAGGTAGTCTGTCGACGAGCCTCTGCCGAGTTGGCAGCCAACTGCTCGCCCATGTCGGCCATCCTGTTCATAGCCACGATAGCCCCGCCCATGAAGACGGGTTGCGTCACCATCACGGCACCGGCAAACATATTGCGGGTGTCGGAGCGGAAGGCATCGACAATACCCTGACCACCCATATTCAGCAGCCCTGCCAGCTGGTTCAGGTCTGCGCCTAATTGCTGTTGCAACGCTGGAGGCAGGAGTTGCACGTATGAACCAATGCTACCCTGAATGCCGCCAGCCATGTTCGTGCCCAGACTGCTCAAAGCCGCCTTCTGCTCGTCATTCAACAGCGATATTTCCTTACTGGTGTACTCATAGCCGCCCAGCGCAGTCAGCCGTGGCAGGTACTTGGTACGTGCCGACTTGCGCACATTGGCTGCCACCTCCTGCTTGATGCGTGACATACCAAGCTGCTTATTGTTGCGGAGCGCCAGCGCCCTGCAACTGTCAAGGTTCAGCAACCGCTGAGCCACAGCAGCCTGCACCATCGCCGTCAACAAGATGAATCCTAAGAGTCTTCTCATTTTAGTTAGTCAAATGTGTGTAATAGCTTTCTAAAACGATGCAAAGGTAAAGTTTTTCCATGAAACTTGCAAAAAAACGTTGGCCGTTTAAAACTTATTTGCTATATTTGCAACAATATTAACGCCAAAGAGAACAATCGATGCAGAAGAAGGGCTTTCTCTACAGGGTCTTCGACCTCTATTATGACGGTTTCCGCCACATGCGGCTGGGGCGCACGCTGTGGGCCATCATCCTCATCAAGCTCTTTATCATCTTCGCCATCCTTAAGGTGTTCTTCTTTCCCGACTACATCAAGCAACATGCCGACAAGGGCGACGAGCCTGACTTTGTAGCGACTCAAATCCTAAAACAATAATATGATGAACGACTTACTTCTAAACATTGACGCAGGTTCCATCGACTGGGCCAGGGCGCAATTCGCACTGACAGCCATCTACCACTGGCTATTCGTGCCGCTGACCTTAGGGTTGGCTGTTATCATGGGTATTGCCGAGACGTGCTGGTATCGCACCCGCGACACCTTCTGGCGCGACACGGCGCAGTTCTGGCAGCGCCTCTTCGGCATCAACTTTGCCATGGGCGTGGCCACGGGCATTATTCTGGAGTTCGAGTTCGGCACCAACTGGTCGAACTACTCATGGTTCGTGGGCGACATCTTTGGCGCACCGCTGGCCATCGAGGGCATTGTGGCCTTCTTCATGGAGTCCACCTTCGTGGCCGTCATGTACTTTGGCTGGAAGAAGGTGTCGCCGGGCTTCCATCTGGCTTCCACGTGGCTGACAGGTCTGGGAGCCACCATCTCGGCATGGTGGATTCTGGTGGCCAACGCATGGATGCAGTACCCCGTAGGGTGTGCGTTCAATGCCGACACCATGCGCAACGAGATGGTCAGCTTCCTCGACGTGGCCTTGTCGCCCTTTGCCGTCGGCAAGTTCTTCCACACGGTCATCTCGGCATGGATTATCGGAGCCGTATTCGTGATGGCCGTATCATGCTGGTATCTCATGAAACGGCGCGAGGTGCGGCTGGCTAAGGAGAGCATCAAGATAGCCACCATCGTCGGACTGATTGCCACGCTGGGGGCTGCCTTTACCGGCCACGTCAGTGGTCAGCAGGTGGCCAAGTACCAGCCCATGAAGCTGGCAGCGATGGAGGCACTATATAACGGTGGCGAGGACGTAGGACTGACAGTTGTGGCGTGGGTGAACCCCTTCGTACAGCCTGACTACCAGAGCATGAAGGATGCCCCGCTGAGAATAGAGATGCCCAATGCGCTCAGCATCATGGCCACCAACGACCCGCATGGCTACGTGCCGGGCATCAACGACCTGCTGAACGGCTACGTGAAGCCCGACGGTACTCGCGAACCGTCTGTCGACGAGAAGATAGAGCGCGGACAGAAGGCCATCAGCGCACTGGCCGACTACCGCAAGGCGAAGAAGGAGGGGGCCGACGAGGCTACGCTCAATGCCCAGCTCAAGACGCTGAACGAGAATATGCCCTACTTCGGCTACGGATATGTGAAGGACAAGAAGGACGTGGTGCCCTACGTACCCGTCAACTTCTGGGCTTTCCGCATCATGGTCGGTGTGGGATGCCTGCTCATCGTCTACTTCGTCATCATGACCATCCTGTCGTTCCGCATCCCCTACGTGTCGGTGATTACACGCCGACTGCTAGCCACCTTCGGCGTTCTGCCCGAGACGGATGCCGACATACACGACATCAGCGGACTGCCGTCGTGGCACTACTGGGCAGCCATCGTACTGGTACCGCTGGCCTACATCGCCTCGGAGAGCGGATGGCTGGTGGCTGAGTTTGGCCGTCAGCCGTGGACCATTCAGGATATGCTGCCCACTTGGATAGGTGTGAGCGACATCAACGGCACCTCCGTTGCCCTGACGTTCTTCCTCTTCCTGTTCCTCTTCACGCTGATGCTGGCCGTTGAAGTGAGCATCCTGCTAAGGCAAATCAAGAAAGGCCCTGAATACTCGAACTAAAAACCATACGACTATGACATACGAATTTTTACAGCACTACTGGTGCTTCGTGGTTGCCCTGCTGGGCGCATTGCTGGTGTTCCTGCTCTTTGTACAGGGTGCCAACTCGTGCATTCGTTCCCTCGGCTGGACCGAGCAGGGCCGTCGGCTCGTGCTCAACTCTACGGGCCGCAAGTGGGAGTTTACCTTTACCACGCTGGTTACCTTCGGCGGAGCCTTCTTCGCCTCCTATCCCCTGTTCTACTCCACCTCGTTTGGCGGTGCCTACTGGCTGTGGATGCTCATCCTGTTCACCTTTGTACTGCAGGCCGTCAGCTACGAGTTTCAGAACAAGCTGGGCAACTTCCTTGGCCCGCAGACGTTCCAGTGGTTCCTCATCCTCAACGGCATCCTCGGCCCGCTGCTCTTGGGCGGTGCCGTAGCCACTTTCTTTGAAGGCTCGAACTTCATCGTAGAGAAGGACAACATGATTGACGCCACGGCCTTTACGCCCGTCATTTCGCGCTGGGCCAACGCATCGCACGGGCTGGATGCCCTGCTCAACCCGTGGGTGCTGGTGCTCGGACTGGCGGTGATGTTCCTTGCCCGTGTGCTGGGCATCCTCTACGTCATCAACAACGTTGACGACGAGGACATCCGCTCGCGTGGCTCAGTGCGTCTGCTGGGCAATGCCGTGCCCTTTGTCATCCTGTTTGTGGCCTATCTGCTGCACCTGCTGCTAAAGGACGGCTATGCCTATACCGACGAAGGGGTCATCTACATGGAGCCTTACAAGTATCTGAACAACCTGCTGTCCATGTGGTACCTGCTCGTCATCCTGTTGGCGGGCGTGGTGCTGGTGCTCTACGGCATTGGCAAGACCGTCGTGTCGAAAGACTATATCGGCGGCATCTGGCCGGCTGGCATAGGCACCGTGCTCACCGTGCTGGCACTGCTGCTCACCGCGGCATGGAACCACACGGCCTACTATCCCTCGACTGCCGACCTGCAGTCGTCGCTGACCATGCAGAACTCCTGCTCGAGCGAGTTCACCCTGCGCACCATGTTCTACGTGTCGTTGCTCGTGCCCTTCGTGCTGGCCTACATCGTCTACGCATGGCGTGCCATTGACCAAAAGAAGCTAAACAAGGAGGAGGTAGCCCATGACCACGCCTACTAAGCTGCGCAACGAGCGACTGGGTGCCAAGATGGTGAAGGCCATGCAGCGCCGCCACTTCGATGCCTACTACTGCGCCACGGCCAGCGAGGCAAGGGCGAAAGTGAGCGAGCTGATTCCCGACGGCTCCAGCGTGACGTGGGGCGGCACGATGACCGTCCGCGACATGGGCATACCGCAGCTGCTGAAAGAGCGCGGCACGCTTGACGTGTGGGACCGCGACACCGTACAGACGGCAGAGGAGAAACAGGAGATGTATCTGCGGGCCTTTCGTGCCGACTACTACCTGTCGTCGGCCAACGCCATATCGGAGGACGGGGTCATCGTCAACATCGACGGCAACGGCAACCGCGTGGCAGCCATCACATGGGGCCCAGCCCACGTCATCTTCGTCGTCGGCATGAACAAGGTGGCACAGGATGCGGAGGCTGCCCTGAAGCGCGCCCGCTCAACGGCCTCGCCCATCAACGCCGCCCGCTTCGACATACAGACACCATGCCAGCTGGACGGTCAGTGCCACAACTGCAACTCGCCCCAGAGCATCTGCAACTACGTCCACTTCCTGCGCAACTCCAGCAAGCCGGGCCGCATTATCGTCATCCTCGTAGGCGAGGCGTCAGGCTACTGAGCCGCGCCCCCTTATAAATCCTCCCCCCCTCCTAATATCTGTCCCCCTATTTATAGGGGGGACATAGATATAGGGGGGGAGGGTTCATTTCCCCCACCAGCGCACGACGGAAATGCGCCTCATGGAGGGAGGGAATACAGACAAGGGATTTATCTACTTGCAAAGATACAAAAAAACAGCGGCAAATGCAAGCATTTCGGCATATTTCTTCGTAGCAATTTTTACGACATCTGCAGCGTGCCCCCTCCTGAAGCCCTCCCCCCTTATATACTGTCCCCCTTATAGGGGGGACTCACTATATAAGGGGTGGCTTCATCTCCCCCATGCACCGATACGCTTCACACCGTGTGCCGACCGCATCCGCATCATGCACCGACACGCTCCGCACCATGCGCCGACCGCATCCGCATCATGCACCGACGCACTCCGCACCATACACCAGTACGTTCCGCACCGCAAAGGAACGTGAGATAACGCAAAATAACGAGCATTAACGGGAATTATCACGCATTATCGCGCATTATCGTGCCTTAAACTGCCTTAAACGGACATCGCCCTTTCCAAATGTTGTATCTTTGCACCCGACGGAACAGGACATGGCAAGGGCAAAGGAGGGAAAGAACGAGGGAAAACAAAGCCCGTGGCGGTCAATGGGAATTGACTACCACAGGGCTACCTTGCCAATGCCGTGACCGAGGTCGAGGGACGCAGTGGCCACTCCCAGCGCACGGAACACACGGCTCATCGTCGGGATGGTGATGTTCCTGCCCCTCTCTATCCGTGAAATCTGAGCACGCTTCACACCAATTCGCTTCCCCAGCTCCTCTTGCGTGAGGTTCTGCTGAAGCCTTGCCTTCTTGATGGCCTCGCCAATCTCGTAGGCATGAACCGCCTCGGCAACCCGTGCCTCGTGTGCATCACGCTCTGGGGTGCCTACTGGACCGAAGTGCCTGTCAAGCGCCTCGTCCAGACTGTATAATTCAAACTTTCCTACCTGCTTCATATCCACTTTTCTTTTCGTTAAAATACTCTTGTCTTATCCTTTCTGCCTTAGCTTCTGTGTCTTTGGATAACACCGTGCGTGACAATCACCAGTGTATTGTTTCTTGTATCCCCAAATGCGAACAGCCAGTAGTGGATGCCATTGTAGAGTGTGCGAAACTCTCAAATATCCGTGCTATCCAGCTTCTTGGTCACTTTACTACCTGATAATCAAAAGAAAGAGTGTGAGTACATCGAACTCACACTCTTTCAAGTACCAATACTATCGACACAACTCCGTCAGTCCTAAGGAATAATACTAATTGAGCCTGGTGTATCATCAATCTTAAAAATCGCTTTTAAGACCTCTTCCTCATCCATCTTTTTATAGCTCTTAGGGTCATAGACAACTGTAGCACTCCGTCCTCCACCCTGAACCTTGAATACCTGATACTTTTTGGAATACCCCCATACCATCCCATAGCCGATAGAGGCTTTGCTATCTCCTTTTTCCATATCATACGTCACATACTTATTCCCATCCGCTACCATCCATCCTTGGATGGTGTTCATGCTCGTGGCACACACCTTCTTTTTCGACGGAAAAAGCATAACGTTTATTCCAACCTTCAGGCTCTCTCCCTCATGATTGATGACGAGCAATATCCCTGAGGCGGAAATCGAACTGCCATCGTCTCCTATGACGTAGTCAATTCTATAAATTCCCGTCTTCAGTGTCTGAAGCTTCACTTTGTCTCCGAAAGGAGGTACTGTCACCGTTATCGGTGTCTGAGCCGACAGTTTTGCGAGTCCGCTGAGGAGCATAACGGACATGAGCAGTGTTATTAATCTCTTCATAATTGTTTAATTGTTGGTTTATTGAGTTATTATTATTTTCCTTGTTCTGTTTCCTTCTTTTATCACGTATATCCCCTGAGGAAGGGTCTGAAGGAAATTGTGATAGTGAGAAGAGACATCGGTCGCCTTGATTCCTGCCAGAAGTCTTCCAGAAATATCAAAGACATATACATCATTGGAGTTTGTATCATTTGTAATTCCATTTACTCCCTATGTAAAGTCACCGATTGGCATTTCTATATATCGGTCCTCCAAATCATAGTAATATGATGCCTTTATGGAGCAGATTGATTTGCCTTCAAGGTTACATATATATGTCGGAACGAGTATATGATACGTTGTGCTGGTTTGGCTATAGACAGGCAACGTTGTTACATAGCTGTAACACACTCCATCTGCGGTTATGTCCAGCTTGACATTGTTTTCAAAATTGTTAAGCGTGCCATTAGTGATTGGAAGCCTGAATGAGCGTCCCGCTACCTTTGAGGCGAACTCGTTATCCACCTCTTGGATATTTTCCGTAAGATAAAGCTTCGGATCAAGCCTATGGTTTGGAGGAACAGTAACTATAGCCATGCCATTGCTGACGCTGACATCAACTGTCGTCGCGGCATCTCGCCAAACTTCCTTCCACTTCTCCTCCAGATTAGATTTGGAGTATAGTATCAGTTTGTAATCTCCGTCTTCAAGTTTTGCAGGCAACTTTACCGTGCGGTGGCTTATTTCCTTGAAAGTATTGCCAGGACTCAACCCGTAACGTCCTTGACCTAATATATTCAGGACTTCGCCCTCTTTTATCAGCGCCCATCCGAAAGTGATTGTAGTTTTCTCGTAGCTACAGCTCCTCAATCGGCAGCTCAGAGTGAAGGATTCACTCAAAGGAACCTTAATACTTTCAAGGAAAATGTCGCCGTTGAGGATTATCGGTTCCTCGGAGACAGAGGCCTGAAGAGGATAATCCGTGAAGTCGGGGGTAGGGTAGAGGTTGATAGTCATAGCCTGAGAAGCATTGTAGCATACCCCTCGGTTGCCTGGAAAACTTCCGCTCTGATTGATGACATTTATGTCGCAATATTTATCGTTGACACCTCCGTGCCCGAAATTTACATGATAATTGCCATCAGCATCCAGTCCATCAACTACAAACATATGGTCAGAACGTGAATCAGCGAAAAACCAAGTCCCCCGGTAAAATACCGGCTGGCCGTTCCGAAGCTGCTCATTAAGAATCTCAATCCACTCCGAGGTAGAGAAGTTCTTTCGATGCAGATATCGGCTCTTGACCGACATACGGAGATTGTGCTGAAGTCCATAAAGCATCCTCGCATAGTTTGTTACGCTTGTCGCCAATCCGTACTTCACGTTCATCGCCACTCCACAGGCATACATCATATCAGCCACGGCTTTTGCCTGAGCCTCGGTATACTCCCCATCCTTATACTCATCAATAATGTTACTCCAGTTGAAGGGTATAGTCTCCATATCCACCTGAATGGTATCGAGACCCAGTACGAGGGAAGCCATCCCATATCCGTGTTCCGGCATTTTATAGCGGTTGAGTATCTCAGCGATAGCCGTCGGTCCGCATCCTGTCACGCTTCCGTCGGGACAAGCCATGTTATACGGCATCCCCTGGTTGAACTTGGCATCAACCAGTACAGACACCTCCTGTGCCGGTGATTGGTCTGCCAATCCCATCAGCATTCCTAATATAACAGCATAAATCTTTTTCATATCAATTACATTTTTATAGTTCACGCACAAAGTATTTGCACATTTTAAAATTAAGGGACGACTATTTAAGTCTATACTTGGCCACAAAGGTACGAAAAAATCTGTTAACGGGCGTTACCCCCCCTTAAAGAATGTTAATAGGCAAAAAAAAAAGATTCACATCGCCGTCCCACCCTTAACCACGCTACAGACGGGCTGCAACTCGGAAAAGGCCAAATAAATTTGGTTTTTCTCTCGGTTTGCACTACCTTTGCAGTCAGTTATGATAGTATGTATCGCTGAGAAACCGAGCGTGGCAAGGGATATTGCACGGATTATCGGTGCAACGTCGGCGCACGACGGATATATGGAAGGCAACGGCTTTCAGGTGACATGGACTTTCGGCCACCTGTGTACGCTGAAGGAGCCCCACGACTATACCCCCATGTGGCGGTCGTGGAGCCTGACGGCACTGCCCATGATTCCCGACCGGTTTGGCATCAAACTGATTGACGACCAAGGCATCAGGAAGCAGTTTGCCATCATCGAGGGGCTGATGCAGCAGGCGGAGCGCATCGTCAACTGTGGTGACGCCGGACAGGAGGGTGAGCTGATTCAGCGGTGGGTGATGCAGAAAGCAGGTGCCAAGTGCCCCGTCAGCCGACTGTGGATATCGTCGATGACCGACGAGGCCATCCGTGAGGGATTCCAGAACCTGAAAGACCAGCAAGACTACCAGCCACTCTATCTGGCTGGCCTGTCACGCGCCATTGGCGACTGGCTCTTGGGCATGAACGCCACACGGCTCTACACCCTGAAGTACGGACAGAACCGACAGGTGCTCTCCATCGGGCGTGTGCAGACCCCTACCCTCGCCCTGATAGTGAACCGACAGAAGGAGATTGACAACTTCAAGCCCGAACCCTACTGGGTGCTGGCTACCATCTATCGTGACACCACGTTCACGGCCACCAAGGGTAAGTTCACGTCAAAGGAGGAGGGCGAGCAGGCTTTCCAGACCATCGAGGGCAAGCCCTTTGTGGTGACGAAGGTTGAGAAGAAAGAGGGCAAGGAACAGCCGCCCCAGCTCTACGACCTGACCTCGCTGCAGGTGGACTGCAACCGCAAGTTCGGCTATTCGGCTGAGATGACGCTGAACCTCATTCAGGCACTCTACGAGAAGAAGTACACCACCTACCCCCGTGTAGACACGCAATACCTCAGCGACGACATCTACCCGAAATGTCCGCAGACGCTCAACGGGCTGTACCAGACCAAGTACGGGGGCGTGGCTCCATACGCTGCCCTGATAAAGCCCATCGGAGGGAAACCGCTGAAAAAGACCAAGCGCGTGTTCGACACCTCGAAGGTGACCGACCACCACGCCATCATCCCAACGGGCGTTGTCCCCCAGAACCTGAGCGATGCCGAGCGCAACGTGTTCGACCTGATAGCCCGTCGGTTCATCGGTGTGTTCCTGCCCGACTGCAAGTTCTCGACCACCACCGTACTGGGCAAGATGGACGAAGTGGAGTTTAAGGTAACGGGCAAGGAGATTCTGGAGCCGGGCTGGCGGGTGAGCCTGCCCACATCCCCCTCCAAAGGCAAAGGGAGCGATGACGATGCAGACGCTGCCCCAACGGATGGGGACGGAGCAAAGCTGCCCCACTTCACCAAAGGCGAGACGGGGCCTCACACCCCCACACTGACGGAGAAGTGGACTACCCCACCCCCTTACTACAACGAGGCTTCGCTGCTGCGCGCTATGGAGACGGCGGGCAAGTTTGTGGAGGACGAGACGCTGCGTGCCGCCATGAAGGAGAACGGCATCGGTCGTCCATCAAGCCGCGCCAGCATCATCGAGACCCTGTTCAAGCGCCACTACATCCGGCGCGAGCGCAAGCGACTGGTAGCCACCCCAACGGGCATTGAGCTGATAGACCTTATTCGCGAGGAACTGCTGAAGAGCTGTGAGCTGACGGGCATCTGGGAAAAGAAGCTGCGCGACATCGAACACAAGCAGTACGATGCCCAGCAGTTTATCAACGAGCTGAAACAACAGGTGACCGACATCGTGCGCGACGTGATGACCGACCCCACCAACCGCCGCATCACCATCACTTCTGACGAGGACACGAAGAAAAGCAAAAAGGGAAAGAAGCCGCCTCAGAAGCAATAAAAGCCGACAGCCGTGCGTTATTAAGAACGTATGCGAAAGAACTTACACCTTATTATTATATACATAGCCGCCATAGCCACGCTCCTGACAGGATGCGGGGCAGAGCAGGCTGTGAAGAAGGGCGACAAGTTCTATGCTATGGGTGAATACTTCGATGCAGCCACTCAGTACAAGAAGGCTTACTCGCAGACACCTGCCAAGGAAAGGGCACTGCGCGGCCAGCGTGCCCTAAAGCTCGCCGACTGCTACCGCCGTATCAACTACACTCAGAAAGCTATTGCCGCCTATACCAATGCCATCCGCTATAAGCAGGAGGACTCGCTAACGCACCTGCTACTGGCCCAGCAACTCATGAAGAACGGCAACTACAAGGAGGCTGCCAAGCAGTTTCAGACGGCACTCGACTCAATGCCCGGCCATCCCTTGGCACTAACAGGGCTGCGCTCGGCACAGCAGGCACCCCAGTGGAAGAAAGACGGCTCCGCCTACACCGTGAAACGCGAAAACCTGTTTAACTCACGGCGTGCCGACTACTCGCCTATGCTGGCTGGCACGGACAACGACCGCCTCTACTTCACCTCTACCCGCAATCAGGCCAAGGGTGACGAACTGAGTGGCATCACAGGCACGAAGAATGCCGATATCTTCTACTCGCAAAAGGACGAGCAAGGCAAATGGCAACGCCCAGAGGAGATAGACACAGAGCTGAACACCGACTACGACGAGGGGGCGTGCAGTTTCCCCCCCGACGGACATACGATGTACCTCACGCAGTGTACGACCGACCCCAACTATCCGCGCTATGCCACCATCGTCACCAGCCGGCGCTCGGATGCCGCATGGAGCAAGGCCACGGAACTGAAGCTGACGCGCGACACGCTGTCGGCCTACGCCCACCCTGCCGTGTCGCCCGACGGCCAGTGGCTCTACTTCACCAGCAATATGCCCGGCGGCATGGGTGGCTACGACATCTGGCGTGTCCAACTGACCAGCAACGGCGTAGGGGGCGTTGAGAACTTGGGGGCACCCATCAACACGGCGGGCGACGAGCTGTTCCCTACGTTCCGCCCCAATGGCGACCTCTACTTCTCGAGCGACGGCCACGAAGGCATGGGTGGACTGGACATCTACATTGCCAAGCCGACACTGAACGGATGGAAGATAGAGCACCCGGGATTCCCACTGAACTCGCAAGGCGACGACTTCGGCATGACCTTCGAGGGTCTGAAGAACCAAGGGTTCTTTTCCTCCAACCGTGGCGATGCCAAAGGATGGGACCACATCTATTCGTTCTATAACCCGGAAATCATCCAGACGGTCAAGGGATGGGTGTACGAACAAGACGGCTACGAGCTGACGCACGCCGTGGTCTACATGGTAGGCAACGACGGCACCAACCTGAAGCTGAGCGTCCGCGGTGATGGCTCGTTCACGCAAGAGATTAAGGCAGGGGTCGACTATGTGTTGTTGGGAACGTGCCGAGGATTCCTCAACCATCAGGAACAGCTACGTGTGGAGCCTGTAACGAAGTCGGAGGAATATGTGTTGCAGTTCCCCTTGGCTTCCATCACAGCCCCCGTCCTGATTGACAATATCTTCTACGACTTCGACAAGGCCACGCTGCGCCCTGAGTCGGCAACGGCACTCGACCAGTTGGTAGCACTGCTAAACGAAAACCCTAACGTAACGATTGAGTTGTCAGCTCACACTGACTATAAAGGCTCGGCAGCATATAACAAACGGCTGAGCCAGCGACGAGCCGAATCGGTGGCCAAGTACCTGACGGAGCACGGCATCGAAAGAGAGCGACTGACCCCCGTAGGCTATGGCAAGGAGAAGCCCAAGACCATCCGTAAGAAAGTGGCGGAACGATACCCGTTCCTAAAAGAAAATGACGTCTTGACGGAAGAATACGTCAAGACGCTAAAGGAAGAGGAACAAGAACAGTGTAACCAGTTGAACCGTCGCACTGAGTTCCGTGTGCTGCGCACTACTTACGGACTGTTCCCGAAGAAATAACCTCGCTGGCACTGACGGCTAACAGCCCCAGCAAGATGGTGACAAGCATCGTCAGGTTGGAGCCAATAGGCTCTGTGGGCAGTGTGCGCAGCAGCACTTCTAATTGTACGACCAGCAGTTCCCACCCATGCAAAAGGGTGAACAGCACCAATGCCGTCACAATGCAGAACACCGTCCATAGCCGTATGAACCAGTTGATGCGCAGAGGCAGCCGTTGCATGACGCGCTCTGTAAAGCCTCCGTCTTCTATCTCTTGTTGTGCCGCCTCGCTGAATAGTTGTTGCAGCAGCAGGTCGTTGTTATCTTCTGTCATATCCATTCTTCTTTAAATAGGTTGCCATTTTCTCCTTGCCTCGCGAGAGGTGCGACTTCACCGTGCCGCTCTTCATGCCCGTTATGTCGGCTATCTTCGTTATGTCGTAACCGTCAACCAGTTGCAGCGTAATGCACGTGCGCTCGTCAGGCTTCAGCAGGGCTAATGCCGCATAGATGTCCATCTTCAGCGTTGGATGCTGTTCCACGGACTGCTCTGGCAGACTATCCATGCCGTCCGTCAACTTCCGACTACGCATATAGTCGTAGTACACGTTATAGGCTATGCGCATGAGCCACGTCTGGAATGAGGCTAATGCGCGAAACTTCCCGATGTTGAGCCATGCCTTGATGAATGTTTCTTGTGCCAAGTCATCGCTCAGACTGGCATCCCCCAGTGTCAGGTTCAACAGGAACCGGCGCACGGGCGACTGGTATCGACGCACGAGCTCATCAAAGGCTCGCCGGTTGCCGAGTACCGCCACCTGTGCAACAAGAGAGATGTCAGTTGGATTTGCCACCGTCTTAGAACTTCTTTTCAGGCATTACTATCCATGCCACAATGTAGAACAACACACCAGAGAAGCACGTGGCCACCGACAGGAAGGCATAGCCCAGTCGCACAGCCACGGGGTCGAAGTCTAAGTACTCCGCAATACCGGCACATACTCCGGCTATCACACGGTCGTTTGAACGTTGCAGTTTCTTTGTCATATTTCCTATTGATTACTTTTAGTTATTATTCTTTTCCGCCATCTTAGCAGCCACCAGCTTGCCCAGTCCGATGCAGAATACCAATGCGCCGACACCAAAGCCTACTTCATCTGCTACCAACCCAAGGAATATCATCAGTCCCACGCCTACGAAGCACTGGCGCAAGCCCTTCTGGTATTCATCCGTTATGGTATTTGCCTTGTCCTCCAATAGTTTCTCTGGAATGGGTTGCCCCTTCTGTATGGCCATCTCCGCCAACTTCATCTTCTGAGCGCGGTTCTTGTTGATGAAGTAAAACAGCGCTATGATAATGAGCACGGGGGCAATAACGAAGACAATGAACACAGTGCCCAATATGAAGGCAAGCTCTGTCAGCATTTTGCCATCAATGCTATTCAGTAAATCTTTTGGCTTCACATCCTTATAGCTAACGTCATCAGACTCTTCCCAGTCGTCCGTAGCAGCCTGACTGCCGCCTACCGATGTTGTGTCCGAATACACCTCGACGGCATTCTGCTTGGTGGTATCTACCAGTTCGGCCTGTTGCCGAGGGGTATGACGATGGTTCTGTGATGCAGCCTCGGCACCCGTTCCGAGTGCCAGCAGCAAGGTCATTGCTATTAATGCTTTCTTCATATTCGTATGCTTTAATTTGTTATTTTCTTTATCCGTTAGACGTAATCCATGCTAATTTAGTTGCAAAGATGCAGATTTTTTTTTAATTTTGCAAGCAAATGGCACAATTACCGTCTGCATTTACCGACTACACGCGCCAACTGATGGGTGCGGAACGCTTCGAGCGATACCTACGGGCGTTTGAGGAACCCACTCCTGTAAGCATCCGACTGAACCCGCTAAAGGCAGTAGGCATGGAGGCCATAGCGGGTGAACGGGTGCCGTGGTGCCGCAATGGCTACTACCTCAAAGAACGGCCTAACTTCACCTTCGACCCTTTGTTTCATACTGGCTGTTACTATGTGCAAGAGGCTGCATCAATGTTTCTTGACGAGGTATTGCGCCAGTTGCCTATCACTAACTGCCAGTCAGTCATCGATTTCTGTGCTGCCCCTGGTGGTAAGTCGACGCTATTGCGCTCGGCACTGCCCGAGAGTTGTATGCTCTATAGCAACGAGCCTATGCGCCAGCGTGCCAGCATTCTGGCAGAGAACGTACAGAAGTGGGGCTATCCGAACCATATCGTTACCAATGCCTATCCGCGCGACTACCGCAAGGCGAAGCTCAGGGCCGACCTGATTCTGTGCGACGTGCCTTGCTCGGGCGAGGGTATGTTCCGCAAGGACGAGGCTACCATCCGCGAATGGAGCCCGCAGAACGTAGAGCGGTGCTGGCAGTTGCAGCGTGACATTGTGAGCGACGCATGGCAGTGCCTCAACGACGGAGGAATACTAATATATAGTACCTGTACCTTTAATACGAAGGAGAATGAGGAGAACATCCGTTGGATGCTCTCTGAATACGATGCCGAGGTGGTCAACATCGAGATAAAGCCGGAATGGAACATCACGGGCTCGCTGCTTGATGGATTCACAGAGCCTGTCTATCGGTTCATCCCGGGCATCAGCCAAGGTGAAGGACTGTTTATGTGCGTATTACGCAAGGGAGGCACAGCGGCAAAAAGGCAAGGAAGCCCAAGAAACGCTGATGCACTAAAGGTCATATCACCCGCTCGTAACTCCGTACCCTCATACCCCCAGACAGAATTAACCTACCAACAGGCAATGGCCTATCTGCGCCACGAAGCACTCGTCTTGTCCCCTGACGTGCCGCGCGGCATCGTCACCGTCTGCTTTAGAGGGCAGCCACTCGGCGAGGCAAAGAACATCGGCACACGTGCCAACAACCTATATCCCAAGGAATGGAAAATAAAGACAACGCATATCCCTACTGATTATGAAGCAATACTTAGACATACTGAACCGCATCCTGACGGAGGGCACTCAGAAAGGTGACCGCACAGGAACGGGAACCATCAGCATCTTCGGTACGCAAAGCCGATACAATCTGGAGGACGGCTTCCCCCTGTTGACTACCAAGAAACTGCACCTAAAGAGCATCATCTATGAACTGCTGTGGTTTCTCAAGGGCGACACTAATGTGCATTACCTGCAGGAACACGGCGTGCGCATCTGGAACGAGTGGGCCGACGAACAGGGTGAGCTGGGTCCCGTCTATGGGCACCAGTGGCGCTCATGGCCCGACTACAACGGAGGTGTGATAGACCAAATACAACAGGTGGTAGACCAGCTGAAGCACAGCCCCGACTCACGCCGCATACTCGTGTCGGCATGGAACGTGGCAGAGGTGAACAAGATGGCACTGCCCCCATGCCACACCATGTTCCAGTTCTATGTGGCCGACGGGCGGCTGTCACTACAACTTTACCAGCGCTCTGCCGACACGTTCTTGGGCGTACCGTTCAACATTGCATCCTATGCCCTGCTGTTGCAGATGATGGCACAGGTGACGAATCTTCGTGCTGGCGACTTCATACACACCACGGGCGACACCCATCTCTATCTGAACCATCTGGAGCAGGCCAAGCTACAGCTGACGCGCGAGCCGCGCCCCCTGCCCACAATGAAAATCAACCCTGACGTCAAGAGCATCTTCGACTTCCAGTATGAGGACTTCGAGCTGGAAGGCTATGACCCTTGGCCACACATTAAAGCGGAGGTAAGCGTATGATTAGCATGATAGCAGCCGTGGCTAAGAACAGGGCCATTGGCTTTGAAAACAAGTTGCTTTACTGGTTGCCCAACGACATGAAGCGCTTTAGGGCACTGACCACAGGCCACACCATCATCATGGGGCGCAACACGTATCTGTCGCTGCCCAAGGGGGCACTGCCCAACCGCCGCAACGTGGTGCTTAGCACAACGGTCAGCGAACTGCCCGGATGCGACGTTTACCCTTCGCTGGACGAGGCACTGAGGAGTTGCCTGCCCGATGAGGATGTCTATATCATAGGCGGAGCGCGTGTCTATGAGCAGGCCATATCGCTGGCCGACCGCCTGTATCTGACGGAGGTAGACAACACGCCTGCCGATGCCGATGCCTTTTTCCCCGATTACAGCAGTTGGCACGTAGCCACGAAAGAGGCGCATCCGAAAGATGAACGTCATGCTTTCGAATACGCCTTTGTGGATTACGTCCGCTAATCGTTCGCGTTAATCTTCTTCCGCCATAAAGTCGGCCACAGGCAACTGGCGGTTGAAGGCCGAGTGGAACGAGATAAGTGTCTCCGAACTGCTCAACCCCAGCGGTTGCAGCTTGTCGTGGATGATGTTCAGCAGGTGATGGTTGTTCTGGGCGTAAATCTTGATGAACATATCAAAGTTGCCCGTCGTGTAGTGGCACTCCGTCACCTCTGGAATCTTCTTCAGTTCCTCCACCACGTGGTCGAAGTCCTCGGGGTTCTTCAGGTTCAGGCCGATGTAGGCACACGTTTCGTAGCCTATCTTCTCAGGGTCGATAATGAACTGCGAGCCTTTCAGAATGCCCATCGACGTTAGTTTCTGAATGCGCTGATGAATGGCAGCCCCGCTAACATTGCAAGCTCGAGCCACCTCAAGGAATGCCACACGGGCATCGTCAGAAATCATGCGCAATATCTGCTTATCCAGCTTATCCAGTTTTTGATTTGCCATTGTTTTATCTCTTTTGTTTATTCCCTATTTTCCTTGTTCTTTCCCGTTGCCGAGTAGTTGACGTTCAGTGCCCCTGCCTGTCGCAGAGCCTGCTTCACATCGTTGATGATGCCCATCTCCGTATGGCGGTCGGCACGCAGCGACACCACCATGTGCTGGCGGTCGCCCTCCGACATTTGGCTGCGCACCCTGTTCAGTTCGGACACTATCTCGTCAACACTGACGTAGCGGTCATTCAGCTGTATGCGCGTCTCGTCGGACACCACGCGCCCCTGCTCGTCCACGAGCTTACCGATGAAGATGTACACCATGCCCCCCTTGTTGGGTGTCTTGGCCAGTTCCGTACCCTGAGGCACCTCGAAGCGCACCTTCGGATTGACGTCGCGCATGTGGGTGACGAGCAAGAAGAAGAACAGCACGGTGAATATCAAGTCGGGCAGTGAGGCCAGATTCAGACCGGGCACCTCGCGCTTGCGACGCTGGAAGCGGCTCATGGCTGACCTCCTTTCTCCGTGGGCATTCCCTCACTGATGCGTTGCGGATAGCGAGCCACAATGGCATCGTGTTCCTCGTCCGTACACTCGCTGAACGAGTGGCCATACTGGCGCTGGGCCATCTGCTCGCGCAGGTGTCGATAGGCAGCCACGATAGCGGTCTGCATCTCAAAGTAGGCGTTGTAGCTGGTGTGGCGGTCAGTCCTGACGGCTATGATGTGGCGGTCGGTCTGGCGCGAGGCCACAAACGACTCCACCTGCCTTTGCAACTCGGTCAGCGTCACCTGCTTGTCGTCGCAATACAACACGTCGTCGGCATCGAGTGCCACTTGCAGCACGTTGCTACGACTGATGTCGCGCTGCTCCTGCCGTTGTTCGTCCACGGGCGGCAGCTTTCGCCCCAGTCCCTTGTCGGAACTCATCGACGAGGTGACCAGAAAGAAGACCAGCAACATGAACGATATGTCGGCTGTCGACGTGGTGTTCAGTTCTGGCACGTCCCTATGTCTGCGACGAAACTTCACGGTTCTTACTTGTTAAGCCAAAAGGAACGAACGGCTGAAACGATGGTAGCCACCACAGCCACACCCATAGCGATATACATCAGCCACAGCATCACTTCTGCCAAGAAATAATCACTCAGGTTAGCCATTGTTGCGCGATTTATATTGGGTTACGGAATCCATGAACGTGATGGCGCTCTCCTCCATCTGGGCCGTCAGGTGCTCTATCTTCGAGAGGATGTAGTTGTAGAAGAACTGCAAGACGATGGCCACGATGATACCAAAGATGGTGGTAATCAAGGCCACCTTCATGCCCTCGGCCACAATGGTAGGACTGATGTCGCCCGCCGTCTGGATGCGGTCGAAGGCCATCACCATGCCGATGACGGTACCGAGGAATCCCAGCGAGGGAGCCACGGCGATGAACAGTCGAATCCACGTGCAGCCCTTCTCCATATTATTTATTTGCACGGTGCCGTAGTTGGTCAGCTGACGGTCTATCTGGTTGAGCGGCTCCTTGATGTGCAGCAATCCCTGATAGCAGATGCTAGCCACGGGGCCCCGCGTATTGCGACAGAGGTCTTTCGCCCCCTCCACATCGTCATTGGCCAAGCGGTTGTCTATGTCCCGCATCAGCTGTTTGGTCTTCACCTCAGCCAGCGTAAGATAGATAATACGCTCAATGCAGAACGCCAAGCCCAGCACCAAAGCCAGGGCCACCAGCGACATGAACCCTGCCGAACCCTCGATAAACTTACGCTTCAGCTGCTTGTGCAGTCCCCCACCCTCGCCATCAAGCTCGGCATCAATGCCCTGCAGGTCGGCATCAATGGCAGCCATAGCAGAGTCAGCCGCCAGCGGAGCAGTTGCCGTCGTATCGCTCACGACCGCCTCGGCAACAGCCTTTGCCGACTGCTGTGCCTGCACCCGTGGTACAGCCATTACAGCCGTCAGCACCAATAAAATGATGATTCTTTTCATTGCTTTCTTTCAGAATTTGCTTGCAAAGGTAAGCATAAAATCCGAAATAGCCGTATTATTAACATTAAAAAGCAAAGGATATGAATGGGGATTTCATCATACTTTTGAGGGGCGATTACAATTTCTAGATAATCTTTTAATCACATTTTTAACATAAAGAACTCTTTTATTCTTTGAATCTTTACAGTGTCTCTATAAGCTGTTCTAAAACCTCTTTATGGTGTCCTGGCAAAATGATGTGATGATTCCCAATGGGAGCTGTCAGGAAATACGATGTCATACTTGGGTCAGACAAACGGATGACTTGCTGTGTTCTGCACAAGTCCGGCTTTGCTTGATTCCTCACCAGTTCACCTTCCTCTATGAAACTACGGGAAAGATTGCCTGACACTTTGAATATTGTCACAGGTCCCTCTTTCATATAGCCTCGGATGCCCACACCAATACCAGACTCAAAGTGAGTGTCAAACTCGTACCGTTCCACGATATTGAATGGTATAGTGCAATGGGCAAACAGCATTTCTCCTGTCTCCGGGTCGATGCTGGCAGGATTGGCTTGAAAACCGCTTACGCCTGTCAGCGATTGTGCCATCTTCATTGAGAGCATAGCTGGCACGTCACCTTCACACCCTGCTATGATGCCCTCGGAATTGAACTTAGCCAATGCAAGACAGCCAGTATTTCTGACTGTGGACAGCAGGTCGAAGCAGCGGATGGTAAAGCCTTGCAGGGCGTGCCGATGCACCACTTTCCTTAGAGCCTGATATATCTGATAGGCTCCTGGCAATGCTTTCCTTATAGCCTCCGTTGGTGCTTGCTCTTGTTGTTCTTCGAGTGGTGTTCCATTTATTTCATCCAACAGCTCTTGCATAGGGATATCTATCAGGTCGATGTTCAGGAGTTCTTTGACCTTATTCTTATCTGCGTTGCTTGAAATCAGCCAGTCTGATGGCTTACCGATGATACCCAGACGACATCCATTCAGAAGTTGTTTTGCCTCATTTGCCTTTTCCAACAGACAGATTCGCTTTGATATGTAGTCTGCACTTCCATGAATGATTTCCCCCTTATATCCTTCTTGTCGAAGGTAAGAGAGTATTTCCATTGAAGCAGCAAGCGAATTGCTCTTGCCAGATGTCAAAAGATAAAATGGACGGCCCGACTTTGTCAACAGGTCTGGGAGTAACCGCCTGAAGATGCCCTCTGCTCCTCCTGTCCGTACATAAATAAGGTCAAGCGAGTGCGTACCGTAGTCCGAATATTCGCCGTCCTTGAAATCATAGTCAATATGCAGACTGCTCAAAAACTCCTTGGTTACGGAGCCAACAACCTTCTCGTCATGCAGTCCTGACGTAAGTGTATAGATAGCGATGCTCATTAGTATTGCTCGTTTATATAGTTTTTGGTACTCATATCGTAATAGAGGGCTTCGAGTTCCTGGAGAGTTAGGTTCTCTACGGAATGTTCTATTCTCCGTACCAACTCTTCACGCCGATATTCTTCTGCCTGTTCAAATCTGTCTGTGTATGCCATATTACATTGCGATTTTTTCAATGGGTTTACGTTTTTTTTTCTTTAGGCTTGAACGACCGCCTTACCAGGCACAATTATTGTCATTATGGCCATAATTGGCGTAATAATACACCTGTTCTTCATAAACTATCATAAATATGTGGTGCAAAGATACTGAAAATATATCAAATTTCAGTCAAAATAAGTACCTTTGCAACATTGTTTAAGAGATTTATTATGGAATATCTGCCAAAAGCCCCTGCAATTCTGGCCTCGAGAGTCAAAATGCAATAGAGAGCCGCTGAAAGGACTACTTGCAGTGAAAATTAGAAGAAAAACTATAATGGAACAGACATTTGAAGATATAATCCGACGGGACTTGCACCAGTTCCTCTTCTTGATGAAGGAAGTCGATGAACGTCTGCCTGAGTGTCCCGATGTTGAAGAGAAGTGGGAGGAGATAGCTAAATCCTATATCCCTGACAGCATCAGGGAGTTCAACGACTACCCGACAGCCTCGCTTGGTTGGATGATGTATATAGGCATGGCCGTTACTAAGTTCTGGGATGCGGAATGGGAAATCTACTCAAAGTTACCAGACCTCTACACATACATGAGAGACAAGAGAAGCTATGATAATATGGATGAGTATATCTGTGAAGAAGTACTGCAACTCACTGGTAGTGAATACACGGCTTTGGAAAAACTGACAGGTGAGTGCGCCTCACGGGTTTACAATGCTTTGGCACATCAACAGATTGAGCCAGGCACCAAGGAGGCTTTCAATGCTTATGTTTCCTGCATACACCAACTTTACCTGATGGGCGTTGCCGTGCAACTAAAGCGGATGGGATATCACATGACAAAAATGAATTGAGGAAAGGCGTGACTCTCCTGCATGGGTGGTCTTTTCTGCCTCGCTTTTGTCAACTTTTGTGGCTGTTTGCTTTTACAAGAAGAAAGAAGCCCACTGAAAATCAGCAGGCTTCAAAATTCCTTAGCGGAGAGAACAGGATTCGAACCTGCGAACCGGTTTTGCCGGTTACACGCTTTCCAGGCGTGCCTCTTCAACCACTCGAGCACCTCTCCCTATCGCGTTTGCGGATGCAAAGGTAACAAAAAATAAGGGAACAAACGAATAAATAAATAAAAAATTATATCTGCCGACCGAAAACCCATCTCGTTTTCTCCCAAAGAAACCATTGGGTTCTGCCGAGGAAACCGATGGTTGCCGTGCGAGAAACCGATGGTTTCCTACGGAGAAACCACTGGTTTCTTCCTGTAAACCAATCGTAACCCACTTATCGCCCATACGCAAGGGCCAAGAAAATTCAGCAGGAACATTTGGCCGTTACGAAGATTATGCTTACTTTTGCAATCGCATTCAGCTAAGAGTGCAAGACATAGTTTGCTCAATAGCCTTCTGAATCACCACCTCAAAAAGCAAAAACGAGCAAATAATAACACTTATTGGAGCTGCACCTTACTGGTGCAGGCTTTCCCGTATAGTGTTATGGCTTGTGGTGAGCCAAGAAGGCGTATGGCGAAAGTCTGCGCTTTTGTTGTTATATAACGTTAGTGCAATTCGCCCCAATAACGAGGTATGGCATATTGTACTAACTTAAATAAAAGAAGAAATTAACAATGAAAGAACAAATTAGAAATGCAAAGACTTCTTGGCACGCTATGCTCATAAGCATTATCGCCACAGTGACTATCAGCCTTTCCTCATGCAGCTCCGATGGCTCTGAGCCCACGTCGAAGCCCAACCCGAAGGACAATGGCGAGATAGCATTCACCATCGACCTGCCAAGCGGCAGTGGTGACGGCAGCAGCTCGTCGCCCGCCGTGGTGCGCAACGGCGAGACACTTAGCATGACCATCAGCCAGCGGAGCAGCTACACCGACCCCGACGGCACAGTGTTCACCTGCGAGCCGAAAGCCGTCATACAGCTCTCCGCCAAGGCGGACACCGTCTATGCCAAGGACATTGAAAGCCTGACCAAAGCAGGAGAGGTTCCCGAGGTCAGGAGCAGCCAGACGGGCACGTCGCCCGTGTGCAACAAAACCGTGCAGACGTTCAGCATCGGCGGCCAGCACGTGGTCTTCGACCTGTCACACGAGGTGTACACCTATACCAGCTCAACCAAGGAGCGGATAGAGATGCCGTATGTTAAACTCAACCCTGCCCAGCTCGGTGGACACAGTGCTAACGAGACGCGGGCAGCTACGGTCGTAACGGGGGTGACGGTTCGCCCGCTCAGTGGCACCCGCGCAATGACCATTACCGACTCAACGATGTATGAGGTGAACGTCCGCTTCAGCATGGACATTGAGAGCATGAACACTAAGAAAGACACGAGGCAGACGCTGGAGTTCGCGGTGAGCTACGTCGGCGTAGTGGAGACGGTCACCGAGCTGAAAGACCCCGTCGGCAAGGTGTCATACGTGTGGGACGTGAAGGGCGGTACGAAGAGTACGGCATCGCCGTTTGTGAAGACAAAGGGCGCGGCGATGGAGGTATGGCTCGCGCAGACTTGCTCATACACGGACGAGTATGGTAACGAGGCGACCGCCGAGCCGAAGGCAAAAGTCAGGTTCACAGTTGAGCGGGACACCGTTTGGACGAAAGCACCCGACGAGCTGAAGGCGCTTGCTGAGAAGACGAAGGGTGCGGGTGACGGCCAGTCTGCCAGCCAAAAGTTCGGCTCGGCACTGCAAAATATTAACGTGGAATGGAGCTACGAGACGGGTGGCGAGGCTGTGCTGGCGGGAAAGACCATCCCCATGCCATACTATTCGCTAAGCCCCGTTAAGCTGAAAGATGTTCCGGTAAAGAAGCTGTCCGATGAAACCCAAACCATCAACGGAAAGTTCTTCGACCTTTACGAGGTGACGGCTACGTTCAGCCAGAAAGCCATAGCGAGGAACGTGACGACGGGCGATTCGGAGGTCGAAATAGAATACGTTGTCAGCTATATCGGTGCGGTAGAGATTTATCTGGTGAATGTGGAGTATTATCCGAGTGGTGAGTGGGTAGACCCGCACCACAATATGTGTTTGGCGTTTTTTGCCAAGGTGGAGCGCTACCGTACCTATTCAAACGGCAAGCGTGTCGGGCCAGATGAGTTCTATGACTATGGGCATTTTTCTTTTTTTGGGTTTTCAAAGCCAGCTAATACCAACACTCGCCATTCGAATGGCGAATGGGTCAGATACACTGGCGTTTCAGAAGAGGTTAACGAAGGGGATAGTATCTGTGCTTATACCACTTGGACGGAAGTTTCAAGGTTGGCGGATACATACCACAATAATGTAATATTTAGCTACTATAATAATAAGGATAGATGTAAGCTTGGCGAGTGGGAGTTTTATAGACCGTCTATACTCTTTGATAAAAACTCATTTATTTCGGCAGCGGATGTGGAGGTTCCGGGATATGCAAAAGATTCACGTGCCCCCGGTTGGTATTATTTTGATTTTTGGTGGCTTCACGACTACGCTCCCGAATGGTATGTAAATGCAGATTGCCACTTTCAAATAGATAGACCGATGATGGAGCTTCATTTCGCAGACCAATTCCTTGTGATTGACGGTCGGCGAATTACCTTCTCTAAACTGCATAACTTGAAGATAGACTTCTCTAATACAGAAAAAGATTTTGAGGAGAAGGACAAAAAAGGGAAAACCTTGACCACGGAAATGCGAGCCACATACTTGGGCAAAAACTTCCGTGCCGCACGAGTTGTAAATGTCTACGTCAAGAAGTAACCCTTTCTTTTACTAACCCAATGCACCGATGCGCTCCGCAGAAGGGTGTCAACATCATAGGCGGGCGTAAGGTGGTCGTAAAATAAGGACACAAACTCAGCGGGAGCGGTTCTGTACGGAACCGCCCCTGTTTTTATCGGAACGTGATACGGAGCGTATCGGCACACGGTGCGAAGCGGGTCGGCGCACGGTGCGGAGCGTATCGAGACATGATGCGGACGGCCTCGGCGCATGATGCGGAGCGGGTCGGTGCATGGTGCGGAGCGGGTCGGCATACGATGCGGAGCGGGTCGGGACTGAGGCATCTTTGCAGCGGGACAAAAAACAGCCCACCATGTGAATGGCAGGCTGCTTCATAGGGGTTTTGCAAAGGCGGGGGTTACTCGTCGTCCTTGGCTTCGGCCTCATGCTGCTTGATGAGCTCCTGCTGGATGTCGTTCGGCACAAGCTCGTATGAGGCGAACTTGGTGGTGAACGAGGCACGGCCACCCGTCAGCGACGAGAGGGCGATGGAGTAGTTGGACAGCTCCTTCAGGGGTATCTTGGCCGAGAGCTTCTGATAGCCGGCCTCTGAGTCCATGCCCATGATGAGGGCGCGGCGGCCCTGCAGGTCGGACATCACGTCGCCCATGTAGTCGGCGGGCACGAACACCTCAAGGTCGTAGATAGGCTCGAGAATCTTCGGGCCGGCCTCACGGAAGGCTGCCGAGAAGGCGTTGCGTGCAGCGAGCATGAACGAGAGCTCGTTAGAATCAACGGGGTGCATCTTGCCGTCGTAGACGATGACGCGGACATCGCGGGCATACGAACCTGTCAGGGGGCCTTGCTCCATGCGCTCCATGACACCCTTCAGGATGGCGGGCATGAAGCGGGCATCAATGGCACCGCCCACTACGGAGTTGATGAAGACGAGCTTGCCGCCCCAGTCTAAGTCGACGACCTCCTGGCCTTTCACGTTCATGCGATACTCCTGATTACCGAACTTGAAGACGGTGGGAAGCTCCATGCCGTCAGCGTATGGCTCTACTATCATGTGTACTTCGCCAAACTGGCCGGCACCACCCGACTGCTTCTTATGGCGATAGTCGGCACGGGCAGCCTTCGTGATAGTCTCACGATAAGGAATCTTCGGCTCCTCGTACTGTATCTGTATCTTCTCGTTGTTCTCCATGCGCCACTTCAGGGTGCGCAGGTGGAACTCACCCTGTCCGTGAACGATAATCTGGCGGAGCTCCTTCGACTGCTCAACCACCCACGTCGGGTCTTCCTGACGCATCTTGGTCAGCGCCACCATCATCTTCTCCGTCTCGCTCTCGTTAATGGCACGGACGGCACGCGAATACTTGGAGTTGGGGTACTTAATGAAGTCGAAGCGGTTCTCCGAGTCCTTGTCGTTCAGCGTGTTGCCCGTCTTCACGTCCTTCAGCTTCACGGCACAGCCAATGTCACCAGCCTGCAACTCGTCGACAGCAATACGGTTTGAACCAGCACAGACGTAGAGCTGAGCCACGCGCTCCTTCGAGCCACGGTCGGCATTGGTCAGGTCGGCACCAGCCTTCAGCGTACCGCTCATCACCTTGAAGTACGACACCTCGCCGATGTGCGGCTCCATGCCCGTCTTGAAGAAGTAAACCGACGTAGGCCCTGCGGCATCGGGAGTAATCTCCTCGCCACGGGTGTTGTGCAGCTTCGGCATTTCGCTGACGAAGGGAACGACGTTGCCCAAGAACTCCATCAGGCGACGCACACCCATGTCCTTACCAGCGCACACGCAGAACACGGGGAAGATTGAACGGGTGACCAGACCCTTGCGAATGCCCTCACGCATCTCGTCCTCGGTCAGGCTCTCGCTCTCGAAGAACTTCTCCATCAGCGTGTCGTCATTGGCAGCGGCAGCCTCAACCAGCGCGGCGTGCAGCTCCTTGGCCTTGTCCATTTCCTCGGCAGGAATATCCTCGATGATGGGAGCACCGCCCTCGGGCTTCCACGAGTATTTCTTCATCAGCAGCACGTCGATAACGGCATTGAACCCGGGGCCCGTGGCAATAGGATATTGCACAGGCACACACTTGTCGCCGTAGATTTCCTTCATGTTCGTCAGGATGGTGTCAAAGTCGCAGTGCTCGCGGTCCAGCTGGTTGACGAGGAAGATGACAGGCTTTTGCAGCTTCTCCGTATAGCGGAAGGCATTCTGCGTGCCCACCTCGGGGCCATACTGGCCGTTGATGAGGATGACGGCCTGGTCGGTTACGTTCAGCGCGGTGATGGCACCACCCACGAAGTCGTCCGAACCCGGGCAGTCGATGATGTTCAGTTTCTTATTATTCCACTCTACATGGAAAACCGTTGAGAACACAGAGTAGCCATACTCCTGCTCTACGGGGAAATAGTCGCTGACGGTATTTTTCTGCTCAACAGAGCCACGACGCTTGATGATACCTGCTTCGAAAAGCATACTTTCGGCAAGAGTGGTCTTGCCACTACCCGCACTGCCAAGCAATGCGATGTTCTTAATCTCGTTAGTCTGATAAACTTTCATAAGGTTATTTGTTTTAAGTTATCTGTTTTTAGTTATCGGAGGATAAAGGTAGGCATTTCCGTGCAAAAAACCAACGATTGCTTTCAAATATTAAAGTTTATTAGTAATTTTGTCGGCAAGATGGCAGGTTTATACATACATATCCCCTTTTGCAAAAGCCGTTGCATCTACTGCGGCTTTTACTCTACCGTTGGGCAGGAGCTGCGCCAACGCTACATTGATGCCGTATGCCGTGAGATGGAAATGAGGTGCCTACCCCCATCGTCCTCCAAGCAGGGGGAGCGTATCAGCACCGTATATTTAGGCGGCGGCACCCCCAGCCAGCTGACAGCCGAGCAGTTGCAGCAGTTGTTCCTATATATAAATAAGGTATATGACTGTAAAGCTGAAGAGGTAACCATTGAGTGCAATCCCGACGACATCACTCCTGAGTACGCTGCCATGCTGTCGCAGCTGCCCGTCAACCGCGTTTCAATGGGAGCGCAGACCTTCGACGACCGTCGACTGCGGTTTCTGCACCGCCGCCACACGGCATCACAAGTGCCGCAGACCGTTGAGCACCTCAGGGCGGCTGGCATCAGGAACATCAGCATTGACCTGATGTATGGCTTCCCCCATGAGACCCTCGACGACTGGCAACACGACATAGATGCCGCTCTTGCGCTCAACGTTGAGCACCTATCGGCCTACTGTCTGATGGTGGAAGAAGGCACCCCACTCTATGAGCAACTGAGAAATGAAGGAAAAGAGGAGATAAGAGAATGTGACGAAGATACGGAACGGCTGATGTATGAACGGCTGATTGCCCAGCTGACCGCTGCCGGCTATGAGCACTACGAGCTATCAAACTTTGCGAAGCCCGGTTTCCGCTCGCGCCATAACAGTAGTTACTGGCACGATGTGCCCTACATCGGACTGGGGGCTGCCGCCCATTCCTACGACGGACAATGCCGCCAATGGAACGTCAGCGACATTCGCCAGTACATTGAAAGCATCGAACAAGGCAAGATACCCTGCGAAAAGGAATGGCTGGACGATGACACTCGTTATAACGACCGCATAGCTACAGCCATGCGCACCAGTGACGGCCTCAACCTAAGCAGTCTGTCGGAGAAGCATCGCCAATACTGCCTGAAGGAAGCTAAGCCGTATATAGCCGACGGGCTGCTGCAACTGACGGACGACCTGCGTCTGGTGCTAACCCGTAAAGGGCTTTTCGTCAGCGATATGGTTATGAGTGCGCTGGTCTTTGTCTGATGACATTTAAGCCGGCTGCACGTCATTCAATATAAGTAATACACGACACAATATGAATACTTGGAAACAAAACCTTGAAGAGACCAAAAAGCACTATATTGACTGGTGGAACCATAAAGGCATTGTGCTGAATATGTGGGAACACTTTCAGGAGGGTGTCAAGCCTCATGCCAACGTGCCTGAGCCCAAGCCCTATAAAGACCTGAACCAGCGGTGGTTTGACCCTGAGTGGCGGGCTGAGTACTTAGACTGGTACGTGACCCACTCCTCCATGCTGGCTGATATGTTGCCCGTTGCCAACACGCAATTAGGGCCCGGCTCACTGGCCGCCATTCTGGGCGGTGTGTTCGAAGGTGGAGAGGACACCATCTGGATTCACCCCGACCCTAACTATACAGACGACATCAAGTTTGACCCCAATCACCCCAACTACATCCTGCACAAAGACTTGCTACGAGCCTGCAAGCGCAAGGCCCAAGGGCACTACTATGTGGGAATGCCCGACCTGATGGAGGGCATGGATGTGCTGGCCGCCATGAAGGGTACCGACAAGGTGTTGCTCGACACGGTGATGCAGCCCGAAGTGCTGGAACGACAGCTCCAACAAATCAACGACATCTATTTCCAAGTATTCGATGAACTCTATGACATTATCCGCGAGGGCGACGAAATGGCCTTCTGCTATTTCTCCTCATGGGCTCCGGGCAAGATGTCAAAGCTGCAAAGCGACATCTCGACCATGATTAGCGTCGATGACTACCGTCGCTTTGTACAGCCCTTTATCCGTGAGCAGTGCCAGAAGATTGACTATACCCTCTACCATTTGGACGGTGTGGGAGCCATGCACCACTTGGATGCCCTGCTGGAAATCAAGGAACTGAATGCCATCCAGTGGACTCCCGGCGTGGGCGAACCACAAGGCGGCAGTCCGAAATGGTACGACCTGTACAAAAAGATACTGGCAGGTGGCAAGAGCATCATGGCTTGCTGGGTGACGCTGGACGAACTGCGCCCACTGCTTGACAACATCGGCGGCGATGGCGTGCATCTGGAAATGGACTTCCACAACGAGCGGGAGGTGGAACAGGCCATGCGCATCGTAGAGGAATTTGAGCATAGCCGTAACCTGCACCCTGCCACCCCAGACCCTGTAGACCGTGAGGTGGAGGACATCATCCGCACGGTGGAATCAGCAACATCTACGAAATCGCCCCTTCCTACCAACCGCCTTTTATTACTTGACGGTGCTATGGGTACCATGCTCCAGCAATACCAGTTGCGCGAGGAGGACTTCCGTGGAGCCCGCTTTGCCAACCACACCCACGAGCTGAAAGGCTGCAACGATGTGCTGTCGCTGACGTGCCCCTTCGTTGTTCGCGATGTTCATCGCAGATACTTAGAGGCTGGTGCCGACATCATTGAGACCAATACGTTCAACGCCCAGCGTATATCAATGAGCGACTATGGTTTGCAGGACCATTGTCGCGACATCAATCTGGCTGCTGCGAAGATAGCCCGCCAGTGTGCCGATGCGTTTAGTTTCCCTGACCAGCCGCGCTACGTGGTGGGCAGCATAGGTCCGACCAGTCGCACCACGTCGGTAGCCACCAGTGGCGAACCACTTGACAAGGAGGTGCTGCGCGAAGCGTATGCCGAACAAATCAAGGCACTGGTCGACGGCAACGTGGATGCCCTGCTTATTGAAACCATTTTCGATACAGAGAATGCCCGCATTGCCATTGAAGAAGCCCGCCACATTGCACCCGATATGCCTTTGATGCTTAGCTTCAATGTAACTACCCCTGATGGGCATAATATGCTGGGGCAGGACATCATAGAGTTCCTTGACACATTGGACAAGGAGGGCATCTTCTCGGTGGGCATCAACTGCGTAGCCGACGTAGCTGCCATGACACCACTAATACAACAGTTGGCTCGCTTTGGCACTCGTGTCAGTCTCTATCCCAACGCAGGTATGCCCGACAGCAACGGGCACTATACCAAGACACCCGAAAGCCTGATTAAAGACCTATGGCCTTTGTTAGAGAACCACAGGCTGAGCATTATCGGTGGTTGCTGCGGAACAACGGATGCCCATATTGGCATGATGGCCAAAGCCATAGAGCCAGTAGCAGGACTGCGACTGTCGCCACTCAGCAGCACCACACCCGATATACCCGTCATGCCAAAGGTGTCCATCGAACCGACAACACCTAAAGAGACTATTAGCGAAGCCACTCCCGATGAGCGTCTTTTCCAAGCTATCCTCAATGGCAAAAGCGATGAGGCGGCAACGGCCACCCACGATGCCATTGCCCAGCATATAGCCCCACAGGACTTGATTAACGGTCAGATGATACGGGCTATGGGCGAAGTGGGTCAACGATTCCAAGACGGCAAGGCCTTTGTTCCGCAACTACTAATGGCGGGACGCGCCATGAAGGCAGCACTGGAACTGCTGAAACCCCTATTGTCAGGAACAGCCAGTACAGCCATTGGCAAGGTGGTGATTGGTACGGTAAAGGGCGATTTGCACGACATTGGCAAGAACCTTGTGGCTTCGATGCTGGAGGGATGTGGTTTCAAGGTGGTCAACATCGGCATTGATGTATCAGCCGACAAGTTTATTGAGGAGGTAAAGAAGAACCAGCCCGACATTCTTTGTATGTCGGCACTGCTTACCACCACAATGGGCTACATGAAAGAAGTGATTGATGCCTTGACAGCAGCAGGCATCCGCAACCAAGTAAAGGTGATGGTGGGCGGTGCCCCCGTTACGCAGGGCTTTGCCGACGAGATAGGAGCCGACGGGTATAGCGATAACGCCAACTCAGCCGTCACCGTAGCCAAGCAATTACTTGGCAGGCTTTAAGCGACGTTTATAACACTGCTTGAAATCACAAAGTCCGCAAGTATAGTCCAACTTGCGGACTTTTTTGCCTACACCGATGATGCCGCTAACACTCTTGATGGGCATCATCAGCGACGAGTCAGTCAAAGTAACCCCACACGTTTGACCATTGAACAAAGGAAAGAGCAACTGCTGCTGGCTGACGTGCCATCCACAATAGCCGGGCGAGAAACGGTTGGTATGCTGCCAACCGAGTTTATCGATGCTTTCTTGCAAGTGCAGTTCCATGAGGTCAGCCGTCTTCTCAGCCATAACGGAGCCAAGGGCATCGGCTATGAATATCCGCACGATGTCGCCCTGTTCTTTCAGCCGTTGCTGATAAGCCTCAAACTCCACACCACTGGTACAAATAAAGAGCGCATAAGCCTGTGAGCCTCGCAACTGGCGCAGGATAATCTTGCCCATGTCGAAGGCGGGCTGTTCTGGTAGTACAAGATAACAGAACCGAGGGCGAAGCCACGGGCGCACCTCGTCAATAACCGACTGCGTTTCCCTTTGCGTCGCCTCGTCAGGCAGCGCATCGCGGTAGCCCATTTGCTCGTAAACATCGGCAAGAGTTAACCGCAGGTCATCGTATGTCAGTATCTTCTGCGTCACCCCTTATTATATTCGTCCAGCGCACTAAAGAAAGCATCAATGTTATGCAACGGCGTATGCGGTGGGGTGTCGCAACCGCTGGATAGCACAAAGTTTGGATAGTCTTTAGTCTGCTCCAACAAGTCCATCACCGTCTTCCTCATTTGCGAAGGCATACCATCCTTAAACACCGATACAGGGTCAATGTTACCCATAGCCAATGCCGTGGGTGGTACCTCGCGAATCACCTCCTCCATGCGACACTTATTGCCAAAGTGGTAAGCGGCAGCACCTGTCGCAACCATCGCCTCGGTACAATGTCCCGTATTACCGCAGTTGTGAAGGAGCACGATGAAGCTATCGTCCTGCACCCGCTCTACGATGCGCTTCACGTATTGTGACGAGAACCGTTTGCAATCATCATTCGAGAGCAGACCCGCAGCAGGCTCAGCCATCATCACCCCATTAGCCCCTGTCAGTTTCAGTGCCTGACAATACTTCTCTATAAAGTCAGTACACTTCTGCAACAGCGTATGCGCAGCATCTGGGTTTTCGTAGATGAGCACCATTATCTCCGACATATCATACAGACGACCCGCCAACGAGAAGGGGCCGATGCAACCAGCAAACAAGGGGCGGTCGCTGATAGCCCGGGCAGCCAGCAGGTTGGCTTTCAGATAGGCAGGGATGCGCCCCGCAGCAAGAGAAGGCACTTGCAGGCGATAGATGCTCTCCGCATCGGGCAGCAGACGGTTGCTGACAGCAGGCACCGCCTCATCGCTGAAAGCTATCTCGGCACCGAAAGCCTCTGCCTCAGTAGTCAAATCCATAATGGTACAGGCTGCTGCACACGGATAACGCTTGGTCAGCGCCATGACGGCCTCGTAGTGAACACGCCCGTCGCTGACAGCTTGCCGCACCGTGTTCCCATTCAGTTCAATACCGGGATGCGTCATCACAGGTATGGCCGTCACTTCTTTCTGTCGGATGACCTCAGCCATCCATTGCTTCATATTTATCTTCATCGCTATCAAGTCTATGTCCTTAACAATAGGAAGACGAAGATGCCACCGTTTTGTCACTATTCGGAATGATGACAAACCACGTGCAGCTACGTCATATTATGTAAAGGATTATACATGAAGCGAATACTAACCCTATCGTTGCTTTTCATCGCACTATGCGCTCATGCAGGCAACATTACCGTCCGTGAAGGAGAGAGCATCCACGAAGCCCTGCGACAGGCTCGCGAATGGCGACGCACCAACGATGCCCGATGCCAAGGGGGCATCACCATCACCCTACAGGCAGGACGCTATTACATGAACGAACCATTGTTTATTCGTCCAGAAGATAGCGGAACAGCCGAATCACCCACCATCATTCGTAGCGAACAAGGAGCCGTCATCTGCGGTGACCCGAGGCAGCAGCACACGCAGCTATGGCCTAAGGAAGGCATGGAGCGAATGCTCGACTTCAACACCGCCGACCGCACCATCACGATTCCAACCCCACCGAAGCAAGTTCTGAAGACAAAGGGACTGGAGATGCTGGTTCATCAGCGCTGGGCCATTGCCATCCTGCGCGTCAAGGATATGCAAGTCATGGGCGACAAAACCATCGTGTCGTTCATGGAGCCTGAAAGCCGGTTAGAGTTCAAGCACCCGTGGCCACAGCCTGTTATTGGTGGGGAACGAGGCAACTCATCGTTCCTACTCAGAACCACCGAGCAGCGCGACGGCATAGAACAACTGGTCATCATCGACGGGGCAGACCACATCACGTTAGAGGGCATCACCTTCGAACATACTTGCTGGAACCGCCCCCTGCACAAGGGACACGTCACGCTGCAAGGCGGCTTCCCACTCCTTGATGCCTATAAGCTGAAAGAGAAAGAGGGTTTGCCGTGGGACGAAGGGTTAGAGAACCAAGCATGGGTGGAACGGCCAGTCAGTGCCGTCACCGTGCGCAATACCCGAGAGACCAACTTCATCGGCTGCCGATTCCAGCACTTGGCCAGCACGGCACTTGACTACGAGCGTGTCGACGGCGGAACCATCGACCACTGCACCTTCGAGGACATTGGCGGAACAGCCATCATGGCGGGTTCGTTTGCCGAGAGTCCACGCGAGGTACACCGCCCCTACGGCGAACTGGCACGGCAGTGTCAGCGACTGACCATCAAGCACAACACCATCCACGATGCGACCAACGAAGACTGGGGAGCCGTGGCTATCAGTTGCGGATACGTGAAAGACTGCACTATCGAACACAACACGGTGAGCCACGTCAACTACAGCGGCATCTGCGTTGGCTGGGGCTGGACCCCTTATTACACGGGAATGGAGCGCAACGCCATCCGTCACAACAAGGTGTCGGACTATGCCCGCCAGCTCTACGATGCGGGCGGCATCTATACGCTGTCGAACCAGCCGGGCTCCGTCATCAGCGACAACGACATTGCGCAGCCCTACCCTGCATCCTACGCCACCAACAACCGCGGTTTCTGCATCTACTTGGATGCCTGTACCGACGGCTTTACCATTAAGAACAACCTAACCGAGGGCCGCCTGCTCCGCCGCGACGAGATAGGCGACAACCATCCCGGCCCCAATCTCCGATTTGAACAATGAAACAAACAAACTATCATCTTTTCGACTTCATGGACTTCTCGCCCTCTCTACAGAAGGCCGAAGCCCTGTGGAAGGCATACGCACCCACAAAGGTTACAGAGCGCGACGGCGATATTGTAGTAACCATCCCTTATCAGAAACAGCTACTGCAAGAGGACATGGCACCCGACACGACGGCAGCGCAGAAAAGCTACGACCTCATCATCCGTGCCTACCAGCCCAACATCATCCGCCTGTTTACGACAATGGCGGGCGACCCGATGACCGAGAGCGACGAGATGCTGCAATTCGCCCCAGAGGTGAAGCAGCGCCCCTTGCGCTACACGGGACGTGACATCGTTACGACCGACGGCACCAAGGTAGCCACCATCGACCTCAGCGAACCGCAGTTAGACCACTGGAGCGACCTGCTGCCAGCACCCCAGCCAGCCCCCTGCATCACGTTCTATCCCGACGGCGACGAGCGCAAGGGCATAGCCCTGAGCGACGACCACTTCTCGCCGCCTCGTTACGATGCGCTGCCGCTGGGCTTTGTCAGCAGCGGTTCGGATGCCGACGACACGACAGAGCGGGCCACCGTCAGCTTCAAGTGCGATGCCGCCGAGTGCTTCGCCGGCACGGGCGAACGCTTTCGGAAGATGGACCTGAGCGGGCAGACATTCCAGCTGAAGAACCAAGACGGACAGGGCGTGAACAACCGCCGATGCTATAAGAACATACCCTTCTACCTGTCGAGCCGCCTCTACGGCTGCTTCTACCATACCAGCGACTACTGCAAGCTGTCGCTGGCCGACCACTCCACCCGCTCGGTGCAGTTCATGTGCGACCGCGCCACACTGGACGTATTCCTGATTGGCGGCCAGTCGCCCGAGGAGATTCTGCGTGGCTACCGTATGCTGACAGGCTTTCCGCAGATGCCCCCGCTATGGTCGTTTGGCATCTGGCTCAGTCGCATGACCTACTTTGCAGCCGACGAGGTGGAGGACATTTGCAACCAGCTGCGCCGCGAGCACTATCCGTGCGACGTGATTCACTTGGACACGGGCTGGTTCCGCACCGACTGGCTGTGCGAATGGAAGTTCAATCCCGAGCGGTTCCCCGACCCGAAGGGCTTTATCCAGCGACTGGCCGACCGGGGTTTCAAGGTGTCGCTGTGGCAGCTGCCCTACGTGGCGCAGGGTGCCGAGCAACTGGAGGAAGCCAAGGCGAACAAGTACATCAGCCAGTCGACCAAGGCCGAGGAGACCTCAACGGGCGGTGCCTCTAACTTCTCGGCACTCGACTATGCAGGCACTATCGACTTCACCAACGACCGCGCCACCGACTGGTATAAGCAACGGCTGCTGCGCCCGTTGCTGGATATGGGCGTGAAGTGCATTAAGACCGACTTCGGCGAGAACATACACATGGACCATCAATACCACTCGATGGAGCCTGAGAGGCTGAACAACATCTACTCGCTACTGTATCAGCGCGCTGCCTACGAGGTGACGAAGGAGGTGACGGGCGACGGTATTGTATGGGCCCGCTCGGCATGGGCGGGTTGCCAGCGCTACCCGCTGCACTGGGGCGGCGACTCTGCGTCGTCGTGGGACGGCATGGCCGGCTCGCTGAAGGGCGGGCTGCACTTCGGGTTGTCAGGCTTTGCGTTCTGGAGCCACGACGTGCCGGGATTCCACAGCATACCCGACTTCATGAACTCTCCACTGGACGAACAGGTGTATGTACGCTGGACGCAGTTCGGTGTGTTCTCCAGCCACATGCGCTACCACGGCACTTGCAAGCGCGAGCCGTGGCACTACCCAGCCATTGCGCCCATTGTGAAGCAGTGGTGGAAACTGCGCTACCGGCTCATGCCGTACATCGTCGAGCAGTCGGAGCTGGCCTGCCGCACGGGCTACCCGATGGTTCGCGCCCTGCTGCTGCACCACCCCCACGACCGTCAGTGCTGGCACATTGACGACGAATACTACTTTGGCACCGACTTCCTCTGCTGCCCCGTCATATCGGGCGACAACCGCCGCGACATCTACCTGCCCGAAGGGCTGTGGGTCGACTTCTTCACGGGAGAGCGTTTAGAGGGTGGCCGCTGGCACTACGACGTAGAGGTGCCGCTGGAGCGGATGCCCGTGTTCGTGCGCCCGGGTGCGTTTATCAAGCTCTATCCCGAGGATGTCGACTCGACCGACGACATGGACTTGTCGCGAGCCGTCACGATGGAAATAACTAAAGACTATAAAGGAATATAAATGGAAAGTCACTACATGCAAGGCCTCGACTGGCTGATTCTGGGCATCTACTTTGCCGTGCTCATCGCAATAGGCGTATGGGCAAGTACGAAACGTGAGAAGGGCGGTGCGCTCTTCCTGGCAGAACGCTCGCTGCGGTGGCACCACATCGGGTTCTCGATGTGGGGTACCAACGTGGGGCCGTCGATGCTGATAGCCTCAGCGTCGGCAGGTTTCACGACGGGCATCGTGTCGGGCAACTATGCGTGGTACGCCTTCGTGTTCATAGCCCTGCTGGCCTTTGTCTTCGCCCCGCGCTACTTAGGGGCCAAGGTGCATACGTTGCCCGAGTTCATGGGCTTGCGCTTTGGCCAGTCCACGCGCAACATCTTGGCGTGGTACACCATCGTGACCGTCATCATCTCATGGCTGGCGCTGACGCTCTTTGCAGGCGGCATACTGATTCGGCAGGTGTTCGACATACCGATGTGGGCCTCGGCGCTGGTGCTGCTGGTCATATCGGCATTCTTCACGATGCTGGGCGGACTGAAGGCCGTGGCCTATACGAATGTCTACCAGATGCTGCTGCTGATTATCGTGTCGCTGGTGCTGGTCGTCGTCGGACTGGACCGGGTGGGTGGCGTGTCGGCACTGGTCGACAAGGTGCCGTCGGACTACTGGGTGATGTTCAAGCCTAACTCGGACGAGGCGTTCCCGTGGCTGCCCATTCTGCTGGGCTATCCCGTGATGGGCGTGTGGTTCTGGTGCACCGACCAGAGCATGGTGCAACCCGTGCTGGCTGCGAAGGACTTGCGCGAAGGGCAGTTAGGAACCAACTTCACGGGCTGGCTCAAGATACTCGACGTGGCGCTCTACATCCTGCCGGGCATCATCTGCTTCGCCCTGTTCCCCACGCTGGAGAACCCCGACGAGGCTTATCTGACGATGGTCGAGAACCTGTTTCCCGTGGGCATGGTGGGCTTGGTGTTTGCCGTGCTGACGGCCTGCTTGGTCAGCACCATCGGTTCGGCGCTGAACGCCCTGTCGACGGTGTTCACGATGGACATATACGTGAAGCGGTTCCGACCCGATGCCTCGCAGCAGCACATCAACTACGTGGGCCGACTGGTGACGGTGGCGGGTGCCTTGCTGGCGATAGTCCTGACCGTGGCGATTGACTCGATTAAGGGTCTCAACCTGTTCAATGTGTTCCAGTCGGTGCTGGGCTTCATTGCGCCGCCCATGGCTGCCGTCTTCCTGTTAGGCATCTTCTGGCGACGCTGCACCACTCGGGCCGCCAACTTTGCGCTGACCGCAGGCACGGTGTTCTGCCTTGTCGTGGGCGTGTTGTACCTCTGGCCGCCTGCGTGGCTCACGTTCCCGTGGCCTCACTTCATGCTGTTGTCGTTCTACCTGTTCGCCCTGTTGGTGGTGGCGATGGTCATTATATCGCTGACCGACGGCGACGGGACGAGCTACGAGATACCAGAGCCTATCCGCGAAGGGTGGTCACGGCTGGCCACGGGCCTGTGGGTGACACTGGCCGTGGTCATGGTGGCACTGTACCTATACTTTAATTAACAATCGTAAACCCTTACTGAATAAAGCGGACAAACCGCCTCGCAGGTTTCGCTCCAAAGTCAGCAACGTTGACTTTGGAGCGAAATTCGTTAAATACGGAGCGTTTACGTAAGTCACTGATGGTTAGCGCGTTGCGCGTGCCCATCCGTTTCGCGCCATGCAAGACCCCTGTCGGCACCTGATGCCGAGGCCGTCGGCACATGGTGCGGAGGCCATTCGCACACGGTGGGAGTGGCCTCCGCGCAGTGTAAAACCCTGCTTGGCACCATGTAAAACCCTTGTTCGCTCCGTGTAAGACCCCCATCGGCAGCGGGCGAGAGCTCAGTCGGCAACGTCGGCCAGCACTTTTCGCACCCTCAGCCGTGCTGGTTGGCGAAAAATGAAATGTTAAATTCCGTGACATAAAACGGACATCCGCAACAAGTACGCACCCAAAGCGGGGACAAAACCGACCGTCGTGCGTCCTATTATAAATATGTAATACGCAACGAATATGACAAGAAAGCTAATCATGGCCATCAGTATGATAGGCCTTACAACCACCGCCACGGCTCAGGGCCTGACCGACATGAGCCGCAGCCGAGAGGCCAAAGTGCATAACCTGCCGATGGGAGCCACCCAGTGGACGGGCGGCTTCTGGGGCAACCGCTTCGCAATGCTGTCGACAACGGGCATCTGGTCGATGTGGGACACATGGAACGCGCCCGACGTGTCGCACGGGTTCCGCAACTTCGAGGTGGCAGCCGGCACGGTGAAGGGAGTCCACCACGGCCCCCCATTCCACGACGGCGATATGTATAAGTGGCTGGAGGCGTGCGCCGCCGTCTATGCCATTACGAAAGACCCCAAGGTGGACGCGCTCATGGACAAGTTCATTGAGCAGGTGGCACTGGCGCAGCGCGCCGACGGCTACATCCACACCCCCGTGGTCATCTCAGAGCGCAACGCGGGCATCGACAGCCATGCGGGCGACCAGACCAACATAGGCATCGAGATAGGCAAAGACCACAAGAAGGCGTTTGCATCGCGACTGAACTTCGAGACCTACAACCTCGGCCACCTCATGACAGCGGGCATCGTACACAAGCGCGCCACGGGCAAGACCACGCTCTTCGAGTGTGGCAAGCGGGCCGCAGACTTCCTGTACAACTTCCTGACCAACGACGCTGCCGAGCTGTCGCGCAACGCCATCTGCCCCAGCCACTACATGGGCGCAGCCGAGATGTACCGCGAGACGGGCGACGAGCGATACCTGACACTGGCCAAAGGCCTCATAGCCATACGCGACTCGGTGCAGAACGGTGAAGACCACAACCAAGACCGCCACAAGTTCCGCGACCAGTACGAGGCAATGGGCCATGCCGTGCGCGCCAACTACCTGTATGCCGGCGTGGCCGACCTCTATGCCGAGACGGGCGAGGCACAGCTCATGAAGAACCTCGGAGCCATCTGGGACGACATCATGCAGCACAAAATCTACATCATGGGCGGGTGCGGTGCCCTCTACGACGGCGTTAGCCCCGACGGCACAACGTACAACCAGCCTTCCATCCAGCAGATTCATCAGGCTTATGGCCGCCAGTTTCAGTTGCCCCAAGAGGCTGCCCACAACGAGATATGCGCACAGATAGGCATGATGCTCTTCTCGTGGCGTATGTTCCAGACCACTGCCGACCCGAAGTACATCGACAACATCGAGAACGAACTCTACAACGGCATCCTGTCGGGTATCTCTCTCGACGGCAAGGACTTCTTCTACACCGAGGCCCTGCGCCGCACCGCCGAGTTCCCCTACACCATGCGGTGGCCTAAGCACCGCCAGCACTACATATCGTGCTTCTGCTGTCCGCCCAACACGCTGCGCACCCTCTGCGAGGCTCAGGAGTATGCCTACGCCGTCAGCGGGCAGACGCTGTACGTCAATCTCTACGGACAGAACGCCCTGAAGACCAAGGACATTGAGGTGGAGCAGCAGACCGATTACCCGTGGGACGGCCACATCACGCTGACCGTCCGCAAGGCCAAGCAGCTGCAGACCATCAACCTGCACATACCCTCATGGTGCTCGTCATACACCGTCTGCGTCAACGGCGAGGCATATCCAGCCGACGGCGACGCATCGGTCAGCATTACCCGCAAGTGGAAGAAGGGTGACCGCATCGAACTGACACTCGACATGCAGCCCCGTCTTATCGAGGCCAACCCATTGGTCGAGGAGGCCAAGAACCAAATCGCCGTCATGCGCGGCCCCATCGTCTACTGTCTCGAGGGGCAGGACATTGCCGACGGCTACCGCATCAACGACATTGCGCTGCCTGCCGACATCCGCTTCAGCGAGGTGAAGATGCAGCTGGAGGGTCACCCCATGACGGCTCTCGAGAGCGAGGCCGTGGTGGTGAACACTGCCAAGTGGGACAACCAGACGCTCTACCGAGAGCTGCGCCCCACGCAGAACAAGAAGGTGAAGATACGCCTCATCCCCTACTACGCATGGGACAACCGCGGCATTCAGGACATGAGCCTGTGGTTGCCACTGGCCCGATGACATAAAGACAGGATTATGAAACGCATACTACTGCTGATAAGCCTTGCCTGCACGCTGAGTGTTCATGCGGCAGACATACGCATCACCCCCGATTCGTCGCTGACCGATGCCGTGCGCCGTGCCCGCGAAATGCGCCGACTGGGGCAGGCTACCGACGTGACCATCCATCTCGGAGCGGGCACCTACCACCTCTACGAGCCACTGCGCCTGCGCCCCGAAGACAGCGGGCTGACCATCGAGGGCAACGGGGCCACTATCAGCGGTGGCCTCGCCATCAGCCAATGGAAAAGGCAAGGCAAGCTGCTGGTGGCCGACGTGCCCGACTTCAACGGGCGGCCCATCGACTTCCGACAGTTGTGGGTCAACGGGCGCAAGGCCGTCCGCGCCCGTGATGTCAGCGACTTTGAGCAGATGGCACGCATTCGCACATACGACAAGAAGAACCGCGTGCTGTGGGTGCCCCGCACGGCGGTGGCGCGCATCCTCAAGTCGCCATACGCTGAGATGGTGCTGCACGAGATGTGGTGTACGTCTAACCTGCGCATCAAGAGCATCACCCCGCAGGGTGACTCTGCGGCTGTCCGCTTCCACGACCCCGAGGCGAAGCTGCAGTTTGAGCACCCGTGGCCGTCGCCCATGACGCCCGACACCAAGCACCCGTCGCCTTTCTACCTGACGAATGCCAAGGAACTGCTGGACGAGCCGGGCGAGTGGTACCACGACATACGCGAACACAAGCTCTACTATATGCCGCGGCAGGGCGAGACCCGGTGCGAGGCCGTCGTCCCCGTACTGGAAACGCTGGTCGAGTGCATAGGCAGCGCCGAGCACCCCGTGCGCCACGTCAACATCAAGGGCATCCAGTTTTCGCACACCACATGGCTGCGCCCATCGGAGCTGGGCCACGTCCCCTTGCAGGCGGGAATGTACTTGACGGAGGCTTACAAGCTGCGCCCGTCCATCGACCGCCCCAACAATCACAAGCTCGACAACCAAGGGTGGCTCGGGCGGGCACGTGCCGCCGTGGAGTTGCGCTATACCGAGGACATTAACTTCAGCGGTTGCCGCTTTGAGCATCTGGGTGGTTCGGGACTTGACTACGCCACTTTCTGCAAAGGCGGAACGACAAAGGACTGCACCTTTACCGACATTGCCATGAACGGCTACGTCTGCGGCTCGTTCTCGCCCGAGGGACTGGAGACGCACCGCCCCTATCAGCCCACCGACTTCCGCGAGGTGTGTACCCGTCAGGAGGTGAGCAACTGCCACTTCTACGACGTGACCAACGAGGACTGGGGCTGCGTGGCGATTGCAGCCGGGTACGTCGCAGACATCAATATCGAGCACAACACCATCCACGACATCAGCTATACGGGCATATCACTGGGATGGGGCTGGAACCGTGACTTGGTATGTATGAAGGACAACAAGGTGCGTGCGAACCTTATCTACAACTACGCCCAGCACATGTACGACTGCGCCGGCATCTACACGCTGGGCAACCAGCCGGGTACCGTCATCAGCGAGAACGTGGTGCGCGACATAGCCCGCCCCTCCTACGTACACGACCCGGACCACTGGTTCTATCTATACACCGACGAAGGCTCCAGCAACATCACCGTGCGCGATAACTGGACGCCAGAGGAGAAATACCTGAAGAATGCCAACGGGCCAGGCAACTTATGGGAGAACAACGGCCCGCAGGTAAACGAAGAAATCAAGCATCATGCAGGACAACAATAAGGCAACGTGGATATGGTACCCGGGCGACTTCGAGGTGTGGCTCGGCAATATATTCAATAATCGTAGGACGGAGCGAGGGGCTATGTTCCCTCCGTTCTGGAAACAGGACTCGCACTACGTGACGGTGGAGTTCTCCAAGGCCGTCACGCTATCGCATGAGGAGACCATCACCATCGCCTCCGAAGGCCAGTTCAACTTCCAGCTGGACGGTAAGTTGCAGTTTCCGTCCAACACCTATACCATTCCCGCTGGTCATCACAAGCTCAACCTGAAGGTATGGAACCAAGCCACGCCACCCGCCCTGTATATAACGGGCGATAGTATCGTGACCGATTCCACGTGGTTGGCAACCTATGAGGACAAGCTGTGGATTGACGAGAACGGTGTGGCGCACGGCTCGGGCATCTACGTGCCTGCCGCTTCGTGGCACTTCGATGCCATTGACACGCCCCCCTCGACCTATCATCTACAGTGCGAGGAGCACCTGCCCGTCAGCAGCGAAACCGTCACGCCGCAGGGGGTGCTCTATGACTTTGGGCGCGAAACATTCGGGTATCTGAAGGTGAAGAACCTGCAAGGCACCATCCATGTCTACTATGGCGAGAGCCGAGAAGAAGCCCTCGACCGTGACCATTGCGAGACGCTCGACCGCATCGAAAGCCCTGTATGCACCGACTGCATCGCATCATCCAAGGCCTTCCGCTATGTCTATATCGAAAAGGAAGGCGGTGCGTCATACGCCGATGTGCTGATGGACTATGAGTATGCCCCGCACGACCCTGCCCGCTCTGGCTCTTTCCGCTGCTCTGATGACGAGCTGAACAGAATTTGGCAGGTGGGTGCCTACACGCTCGACCTCACTACTCGCGAGTTCTTCATGGACGGTATCAAGCGCGACCGCTGGACTTGGTCGGGCGATGCCATCCAGTCGTACCTCATGAATTACTACCTGCGCTTCGATACGGAGTGCGTCAAGCGCACCATCCGACAGCTGCGGGGCAAAGACCCCGTGACGGCTCACGTCAACACCATCATGGACTACACCTTCTATTGGTTTAAGTCGGTGCTTGACTACTATCAGTACACTGCCGATGCGGACTTTGTGCGCGAGATGTGGCCCCGCATGGTTACGCTCATGGACTATGTGCTGGGGCGCACCAATCAGGACGGCATGGCCGAGGGAAAGCCTGACGACTGGCTATTCATCGACTGGGTGGACTTCCCCATGCACAAGCGCGGCACCATCTGCTTCGAGCAAATCCTGCTCTGCAAAGCCCTTGAAACGATGGCACAGTGTGCCGCGATTGTCAATGCCCCTGACGGACTGCCAGATTATGCGACCCTTGCTGCCAACCTCCGCGAGAAGCTCGTCGCCACCTTCTGGGACGACAAGGCGCACGCCTATCTCCATGCCATTGAGGACGGCCAGCTGAATCCGCACATCACCAAGTTCCCCAATATGTTTGCCATCCTCTATGGTCTTAGCGATGCCGAAGAGCAACGGCAAATCATGCAGAGCGTCATGCTGAACCCGCAGGTTGACCCCATTACAACGCCCTATATGCGCTTCTACGAACTGGAAGCTCTCTGCATGGCTGGTCTGCAGACGCAGGTGCTGCAAGAGATACGCGACTACTGGGGTGGGATGCTCCGTGAGGGTGCCACCTCGTTCTGGGAGAAGTACGTGCCGTCCGAGACGGGTACGCAGCATCTGGCCATGTATGGCCGCCCCTACGGCAAGTCACTTTGTCATGCGTGGGGTGCATCGCCTGTCTATCTGCTGGGCAAGTATTACTTAGGCGTGCAGCCTACGCAGCCCGGCTATGCCGAATATGAGGTGCGTCCATCGTTGGGCGACCTTGACTGGCTCGAGGGTGACGTGCCTACGCCCCACGGCATGATACACATATACATGAACCGTCGGCAAATAAAAATACGTGCCACGGAAGGCCGCGGCACGCTCTATTACAACGGCCAGCAGGTCAGCATCGACGCTGGTCGCGAGGTGGTTGTCAATCTATCGGAGTGAACACGTAGGCCGTGTGCGAGCGGAATGTCTCGCCCGGCCTTAATACTGTTGAGGGGAACGCAGGCTGATTGGGAGAGTCGGCCAAGTGCATTGCCTCCAAGCAAACAGCCGAACGGCGTGGGTAGTAGATGCCCTGTTTGCCACGTGTATTCCCTTTCAGCCCGTTGCCCGTATAGATGTGCAGCACGGGCTCCGTCGTATAGACCGTCATCCGCGTCTTGCTCTCCATGTCTGTTACAACGGCAGCCGCCTTCTGGTCGTTGCCTTTTGTTTTCAGCACAAAGCTGTGGTCGTAGCCTCCCGTCACCTTTAGCTGGGCATCGTCTTCGTTTATTCGTGCCCCTATCTTCCGAGGCTTTCTAAAGTCAAAGGGCGTGCCCTTCACCTTCATCATCTTGCCGTTTAGGTTCTTCTGAGCGTCAAAGGTGGCTATGCGGTCGCTGTTCACCCACAGCCATTCGTCGGTTATCTCCCTGTCTAACCGCCCTCCGATGTTGAAGAACGAATGGTTGGTCAGATTCAGTACCGTTGGTTTCGTCGTCGTCGCCTCGTAACTTACCTCTAATCCGTTTCGGTTGCTCACCTTGTATGTCAGGCTTACCGTCAGTTCTCCGGGGAATCCGTTCTCTCCGTCAGCCGACACATATTGCAGTGTAACCGTGCTGTCCGTCTGCCCCGTCACCGTCCAAACGCGGTCGGCAAACCCGGGGTAGCCTCCGTGCGATGTCACACCCTTGCCATTCTCCTGCAAGTGATGCTCCTGTCCGTCCAGCGTAAACTTCGCCCCCTTGATGCGCCCAACATAGCGTCCCACCGTTGCCCCATAGTTCTGACGCTCACGGCGGTAGTCGCCTATGTTGTCAAACCCCGTCACGCAGTCGCGTCCGCCATACATCAGGCTTACTAATCGCGCTCCGTAGTTCGTCACGCAGGCCTCCATGCCCTGCCTGTTCGCTATCGTGTAAAGCCCCGTGCGCTTCCCATCCATAATGGAGTCGAAGCGTGCAGGGTTCAGCCCGGAGCGCGTCAGCCCCTGCGCCATCGCTGTCCCCATGCCACTCATGAGCAACAGCAATCCTACAACGCGCCGCATCATTTCTCTTTCGTCTTATTGACGTAAATTGCCACGCCGATAATCACTAATGCCACAACGGCCACAATGTCTAATACTCCCATAGTCAATATACCTTTAGTTATACATGCTATTTCCCTGTCTCAGCTTCTGCAGCCATTCCCATGCCTTCCTGCTCCCGTGGTGGTTCATACACCTTCAGGGCCGCACGGTCTTGCAGATAGATATGGTTCAGCGTGAATGCTATCGACTCTAACGTCTCCTCTCGTCGCTTCGGAGTCAGTTCGCACTCCCACACCGTAATGCAGTGCCACCCCATTTCTGCCAATCGGCGCTGTTCTTCCTTGTCTCGTTCTTTGTTCCTCCGTATCTTGTTTACCCAGAACTCTCGGTTCGTCCGCGGAATCTTGCAACACACTGAATTGACGATACCGTCGCTCCCCTCACCTCCTAAAGCAGAGGCAAGGTTCACCCCGTGTCCATGCCAAAAGCACCCGTTCACAAAGATGCACGTCCTGTACTTCCTCAGCACCAAGTCGGGATGCCCCGGCAACCGCTTATGGTTCAGCCGGTAGCGGAATCCCCTGCTCCACAGTCCACGCCGCACAGTCATCTCGGGCCGCGTCCCCGCCGAGTGGATGGCCGCCATGTTCCTGTGCCGTTGTTCCGAAACTGATTCGTGGTTCATGCCTGCAAAGATACAAATAAAAAACAGAAATGCAACGATTCGGGAAAGAATCAATGCCACGCCAAAAGAAAATCTAAACTTTAACACACCAAACAGGGTGTTTCTCAAACATTATGCCTACCTTTGCAGACAAACCAGCACTTGCAGGTTGATGCTACAAAGGAACAAAACAAACATACCGATGAAAAAGATTCTGATAACAACCCTACTACTGGGAATACTATTCCCCGCACTGGCCAAGAAGCCTATCAAGAAACAGCCGTTTGCTGGCTATCTGTTTGCCTACTTTGAAGGCAGCGGTGACAAAAACCAGCAGGAGCAATTACGCTTTGCCGTGAGCGAGGATGCCCGCAACTGGTACGCACTCAACGGGAACAGGCCCGTGGTGGGCAGCGACTCCATTAGCGAGAGCGGTGGCATCCGCGACCCACACATCTTGCGGGGCGAGGACGGCTGTTACTATATCGTGGCCACCGATATGATGACTGCCAAGAACGGCTGGAAAGAGAATCCCGGCATCGTACTGATGAAGTCTAACGACCTGATAAACTGGTCGCACACTAAAATCAACTTAGGCAAGGACTGGCCTAACTTCAGCGATGCCTATTGGGTATGGGCACCGCAGACCATCTACGACCAAAAGGTACGCAAGTACATGATTTACTTCACGCTGCAACGCACGGGCGACGACCGTAAGAGTCTGATTACCTACTACGCATACGCCAATAAGGACTTCACGGCTTTTGAGAGCGAACCGCGCCAACTCTTCAATGCCAAGTACGGCTCTATCGACAACGACATTGTTTATAAGGACGGCATCTACCACCTGTTCTACAAAGGAAATACGAAGGATGAGAATGGCAAGGAGATAAAGAACGGTATTCAGCAGGCCACCTCAAAGCGACTGATTGGCTCATCATGGAAAGAGGACTTCAAGTACCTTGATGCCTACGCTGGTACGCGGACGCACGTAGAGGGTAGCAGTGTATTCCCCCTACACGATGGCAGTGGCAACTGGGTACTGATGTACGACCTATACAGCAGTGGGCGTTACGAATACCAGACCTCAAAGGATTTGGTAAACTTCACTCGTGAGCCACAGTCGTTCCGCAAGGATTTCTTCCCTCGTCACGGTTCAGTAATTTCCTTAACCCAAGAGGAACTGACGCGCGTACAACAGCGATGGGGCTATGTACTGACCCATACATTCACATCGAACGGAAACCCCATCATCCGCGACAAGCACACCGCCGACCCTGCCGTATGGGTAGAGAACGATACGCTCTGGCTCTTTGCTGGCCACGATGCCGCAGGCAATCAGACAAGATATGTCATGCGTGACTGGCTCCTCTATTCTACTACCGATATGAAACACTGGACGGAGCATCCCTCGCCCCTCCATATCAACGATTTCACTTGGGCCAAGAGCAAGCAGGCCTATGCTGGACACGTAGCCAAGAGAAACGGGAAATACTATTGGTACGTCTCAACCAACTGGTGCGGCATTGGCGTAGCCGTGAGTGACAAAATCACGGGTCCCTACAAGGATGCTTTGGGCAAGCCATTGCTCACCAACGACGATTGTTTCGATTCCCGCCACAGATGGGCCTGCATAGACCCCGCCATCTTTACTGATGACGACGGTACACCTTATATTATATGGGGAAACCGAGAGTGCTATTATGCCCGGCTGAAAGACAATATGGTGGAAATCGACGGCCCCATACACCGCATCCAAGTGCCCGACTTCACCGAAGCCCCGTGGATGCACAAGCACAACGGGAAGTATTACCTGACCTACGCATTCGGCTGGCCCGAGAAGATTGCCTACGCCGTGGCTGACGAGATAGGCGGCCCTTATCGCCCGATGGGTATTATCAGCGAAATTGCTGGTAATTCAAACACCACCCACCCCGCCATTGTGCAGTTCCGCAACCAGTGGCTCTTCTTCTCCCACAACGGAGGTCTGTTCGATGGAACCAGCTACAGCCGCTCCATCATCGCCGAGCCCATGTATTACGACAACGAAGGGCACATACGTCCTATTCCCCCCACAACCAAAGGCATCACCGATTTGGATAATGCAAATTAGTGCAAAATAAGCAGCAAAAAGCTATCATTTAGGGTTCATTCAGCCTCCAGTATCTCCTTCGGGTTGCTCCAGTATCTCTTTCGAGGTGCTTTAGTATCTGTTTACCCACCTAAACAGATACTGTTTAAGGTCGAAACAGATACTGGAGCAACCCGAAGGAGATACTGGAGGCTGAATGACTAATAATTTCTATATTTCCCTGTAAACTTTTGCGCATTTCAAAAATAAGTTGTACTTTTGCAACCACAGACCGATTTGCAGAAGCCCCGGTCAGGGGTTAAGTGAGGAGGGATGTTGTGAACATAATAATTAAGAAAGCGTTTATCCACGCTGATTCTTGACCAATCGAAATTCTCGCAAAGTTTCATTTGGAAGTCAAGGATGTAGCAACGGTAGATGCCCGTGGTATGCAATACCCTGCATTCAGCATAATATCTCGTGAGAGATATGGCTGGGTGTATTGTTTGCATATACAAGCGTGGGCTTCTGCGTTGCCGTCCGACTTCTAAAGGGCAATGCGAGAAGCCTCGGTTGGTAGGACGGTAACAGGTACAGATTCCTACGCTTTCCCATTTCAATTAACTGCCGACGAGGGGATGACCGAGGCACTATGACACCGATATGCGCAAGCTAATCACATTTTTCATTCTTCTGTGGGCCGTAGTTCTCCATGCCCAACAGATTACACCCGATGAAGCCGCGGCTATAGCATCGGAATTTCTCAGTTCGTCATCGCCACAACTCACAACGGCAAAGCGCGTTGGCGTGAGGCGTGCCAAAGCAAAATCAGACGATGTCGATAATTTACCACGTCCCTATTATGTATTCAACAGTGATGATAACCAAGGCTTCGTAATAGTAGCAGGCAGTCATGGTCTTGGTCCTATATTAGGTTATTCTGACAATGGTATTTTTGATTTTTGCAACGTGCCTGTACAACTTCAAACAATGTTGAATTCTGTGGAAGCAGAGACGACCTTAAACTATATGAAAGAGCGTCGTACCATCAGTAAACGAACCAATAGGTCGTTAGAAGGCCGAATACTTGAAACTGCACTTTGGGGGCAAAGTGAACCTTACAATTGTATGCTTCCCAAGATGGGAGAGGATCGTCCCGTAACAGGATGTACGGCTACAGCAATGTCGATCATAATGAAATATCATGGATATCCAGAGAAGGGCAATAGATTTTTACTTTGTCATGATTGGGAAACACAAAAGGACTATAACCTGAATCTTGCCGAAACAACATTTGATTGGAGCAATATGCTTCAATCCTATTCTGACGAAAACTATTCTCAGCAAAATGCAGAATCAGTGGGTATATTAATGAAATGTGCTGGTTTTACTATTGGGAGTTATTACAATATAAATGAAACCGGTGCCTCGGTATTAAATGTTTCATCTGCATTACAACGATATTTCAGATACAGTTCGGATATTCATGAGGAGGCTCGTGCTGGTTTTGGAGACGAAATGTGGCTTTCTACAATAAGAGAAGAAATTGATCAGAACCGTCCAGTGTTGTATTATGGTAGCGGCAACGGTGCTCATGCCTTTGTAATAGATGGCTATGATGCTGAAGGTGCTGTCCACATCAATTGGGGGTGGGACGGAGTTGCCAACGGCTATTTTTTCCTTGACGCTCTCACTCCTGGAAATTATGACTTTTCACATGATCAAGGTGCAATCATAAATATCCATCCTGGAGAGGATGCAGATTTATTGTGGTCGGATTGCTTCCTTGCTGATTCCAGAATTTTTCCTCAGTTATACAGTCAGGAGGATTTTTTTACCTCTGTTGAAAATATCATTCCGCATGAATTGTTTGATGTTTCAACACCAACTATTACCTTTCCTGCCGGCTTCAAAGGACAAATTGGCTTAGCATTGGTAGATTCCAACAATAAGATCAAGGAAATAGTGCATAGTGGAAGAAATATTGAAAATTTTTTTCAAGATATAGTTGCTGTTAAAGGATCATTTATTGGGTGTGCCATAAAAAGCAGCAGTATTGAATTTGGAGATAGATTACAACTTGTAACGTTAGATGACGGAGACAAAGATTGGAGAATGATAAAACAACGCAACAATCTTAAACCAAATTGTGATTGTGATAAGTTATATGCAGAATTTACAAATATTACATGGACTATTGCCCCTCAATTGGAACTTATAATAGGAAATGAAGATGGAAATTGTATTTATCAATACGGCAAGAATAACTCTAATGTGCCTATTAAGGATAAATTTATTAAAGGACTGTATTTTAGCATAAGAGGAGAAGGCGCAGATGAGAGTCATGGAAACTCGACTGCAATTCGAATAAATAGTGAACTTGTAAATCTTTGTAATGATACATATCCAGCACTTGTTTGGTTACAAACCTCCGATGATTACCTAAATATTGACATACTCGCTCATTTTAAGGAAAATGACAAAATGAGCATGATTAACTGCAGCACTCCAGGTACTCTACATGATTCATTTAAAGGGGATAATATTTCTGATAATGTAGATATAACCATAACTGGTAAAATTAATTATGAAGATTTGAAATTCATAAGAAACAACTTGATGTTTGTAACAAAATTGGATCTTTCTGGATGTGTATTAGACACCGAGTCAGGAGATGAAACTGTTATTCCGGAAGGATGTTTTTATGCTCTTTCCAAACTTAAAAATGTATCCCTTCCTTCGAATACTGACGCAATAGACCCAGGGGCTTTTGCCGACACAGAACTAGAATATATCACCTTACCTGCATCTGTGAAAAAGATAGGTTTATCAGCATTTCAAAATTGTTATGGTTTAGCTCCCAAAGCCGTGATGGTTAAATCCTCAAACCCTCCAATTTTTACGGGAGATATAGAATACATTTTTACGAAACCAGATGAATCCATTTTATATGTTCTTCCTGGTTGTGCTGAAAATTACAAAAAAGATTTAAACTGGAATCATTTCAAAGAAATAGTAGAGGCAGAGGACCCTTTGATGGAGGAGGTTATTGTAACAGTAAACGGGATAAATTACTCTCTGTCATATAATCATGCTGATATTTCCGGATGGGATGAGGAGGCCAAAACACAAGAGGTTGTTTTTGAAGAGTCCGTAAAATTTAAAGGACAGAAATATCCTGTTACTGGCATTCTTAGAAGAGCATTTCTATATAACGAAAATTTAAAGAAAGTTGAAATACCGGAATGTGTGGTTAATTGGAAAGATGGTGCTTTCAGTTGTTGTTATAATTTGGAATATGTAAATATAAAATCATTAATAACAGGATTCCCGTCCAATTGTTTTGAACACAATTTTAGTTTAAAACAGATTATATTACCCCATACGTTGAAAATACTAAATGGAGGGGATATTGAAGGTGTAGATTGTCTTGATGAATTTGAAATTCCGGCTCAAGTTGATTCTATTTCCAAAACTTTTGGAATTAGTTCCAAGAAGATTGTTTTATCGCCAGAGAATTCTGCATTCAAACTTCATGAAGGTTGTTTATACACCGCCAATATGCAGAGGTTGATTATGACTCCACAATACAGTGAAGATGAATTATCAATTAATATCCCGGAAGGTGTGAAATATTTAAACTGGCATTTATTCCAGAATTTACCAAAAGGAACAAAAATCAATCTGCCAAGTTCACTTGTCGAATTATCTTTTTATGGTTTTGCTCGTACGAGTTATCAATTGGAAGAATTTATTATACCCGACAATGTAACTGGCGTAAGTGACCTTAGTATACCTTTGGTAAAATATTTGACAATAGGTAATAAAATCGGAGCACCGCATGAAGATCCACATATTATTCATGCTTCTATGAATCGAGCGTTTATGACTTGGCAAGGTTGTGAATCACACGTGTATTTGAAAAACTATTCTGTAATTCCATTATCCGACATGTTGGGTGAAAACCTTAATGATACAAAAATCAAATTCTATTCTCCTTATATTTACAACAATTTTCTTTACGATATTTCCAAAAATCAAGAAAACATCCGTTTTTATTTGCCTGGTTGCGTTCGAGATGTACAACTTGATGAGCTTAAACCCCTATGTTTCGATATGTGGCAATTTCGAATTGACCGCAATACGGGTATTGTTGCTATTAAACCAGAAATTGAAGGATTGACAATTGATAGTGTGATGATTAATGAGCAAAAAGTAGTGCCAGTTCATGGTTTCTATTATCAATACACATTTAGAGAAAATCCAGATATAGTAGTCAATTATACATTGCATAATCGTCAAGCAATGTCAACCCATTATACACAGGAATTCATAGCTTCATTGTCAAATACAAATTTAGTTTTACCGATACTGGCCGAGTCAATAACTCTTAGCCATGAGAATTGGAACGGTGAGGAAGGTGAGAGTTTCACCCTTGTAGCCACGGTACTTCCTGAAACTACTACAGACAAGAGTATCACATGGAGTTCATCAAATGAAGCAGTGGCAACGGTTGATGCAAATGGCAAGGTTACGACCGTGGGTATCGGTGAAGCAACGATTACAGCAACTGCTGCCGATGGGTCTGGCGTTAGCACAACCTGTCAGGTGACCGTTAATCCAATTATGGTTAAGAGTCTGACTATCAATCCAGAGACATGGAACGGGACAGAGGACGAGAGTTTCCAAATCACAGCCGTAGTAGAACCCGAGGATGCTACCGACAAAACTATAGCATGGGGTTCATCTGACAAAACAGTGGCAACAGTTGATGCTACTGGCTATGTGAATGTACTGAAAGGGGGGAATTGCATTATAACCGCCAGTACACAGGATGGCTCAAGCCTGTCAGCAGAATGTATCATTACCTGTGTATCAGGCATTGACGATATATTCACAGATGCCGATGCAAGATTTGATGTCTACAATCTTCAAGGCATTCTGGTCAAGAAAGATTGCAGTCGTGATGACCTCAAACAACTGTCAACTGGAGCATATATCCTGCGACAAGGGGATGTCAGCAGAAAGATAATCATCCAATAAGAGAGCATATAAAAAAGCGTGAGCATACACCTGTGATATGGGTATATGCTCACTCTTTGGGAAAGTTGGCTTTAATTCTGTGGGATGTCGGCTGAACGGGGACCGCGAGGGCCGCCACGGCGACCGCGGCGCTGATGCTGGTCTTGGTATTTCTTGTACTGGTCGGCGGTGAGGATGGCTTTTAGCTTCTCATTATACTCCTTGCGCTTCTCCATGTGTTGCTGCATCTGGGCTTTCTGTTCGTCAGTCAGTTGGGGACGCTGAGGGCGCTGTTGTTGCTGGGTGGCACCAGTCTGGCCGTCAGGACGGGGACCACGAGGGGCACGCATTCCCGGGGTGCGCAGCACATCCTTGTATTCTGTGTTCAGAGCCAGTACTTTAGTTTTCTGGTCGGCTGTCAGGTCGAGGCTTTTGGCCATGCGCTCCGTCATCTCCTCAGCTGTGGGTTCTGCCCTACGTTCTCTCTTGCCATTGTCTTGTGCCATCATTGCCGTCATCGACAGCAGGGCTACCATTGTTAATACGATTTTCTTCATGTTGTTTGTTCTTTTTAAAGTGTTACTACTAATATTGTCTGTCTTGTGTCAGTGGACACTATTATGACGGCACAAAGGGTGGAAAAGTTAAACCGTTTGCAGGAAAAAATCTGCAAACGGTCAATATTATCCAACGAATTGGCTTGTTTTAAGACTTATTTACGCAGGGCGATGTTGTAGTTGTAATACTGAGGATTACCCGTCACGTCCTTGACAATGCGGAGGAACGGCGGGAAATTGACACTCTCCTGCTGGGCCACACCCTTGGTCTCCAGAATGGTGAGATTGCCAACAGGCTCATGAAAGGTGTCAATCTCGAAATATTGGCCACGCCAGATGAACGAACGGCGCGTCTTGCGAATAGTCATGCGATAAGGGTCGGCTTGTTGCAGCAATGATTCGTACAAAGCGTTGCTGACCTGCCGCTCGGTTTCGAGCACCTCAGTAGCCGAGATGCGCTTCTTGGTCTTATGCACGTTGACGACCTCGCCTCCCCAGTCGCGACGGCGCAGACGCACCTCACAGTCGGGGTCGGCCACCAGATAAGTCTGCGTTATCTCGCTCTCGATGCACTCAGGCAACTGGCCCGTCACCTCCACGATGTAAGTACGCTCCTGCTCAATAGGCTGCGGAATGCCCAGCACATTGGATATTTCCTTCAGTACGCAACGTATCTTGGTATCGAAGTCATCATGGTTGTTGATGACGCGCAGATGCGGATGCCCCGTCCAAGCCCGATTCACCTTCTTGTCCAAGTCACGCGCCAGTTGCAGCCCCTCCTCATTGGCCTGCTCATAACGGTTGGCATTGGTGGCCACGGTATAATACTGCTCGGCACCGTCGGCTGCCGACACCAGATGCAGCACGGCATCGTAACGTTCGCGCAACTGGTTGCTACAGGTATCGCACTTGCCCGTTATGTCGCGCCACATCTCGGGGGCGATGTAGGCCGATATGTCCATCGTGCCTCTGTCGCAAACGATGAAGGTAGGCTTGGTGCAGGTCTCTGCCAGTCGCATGAAAGAGTCTTCCAACGCCAGCTGCGTTTGCAAGATAGCCAGCTCGCCCTCGTAATAGAGATTGGGATTGTGGGTCAGATAGCTCCAGCCACCCTGACTATACATCGTGGGAACCTCCGGGACGGTGAACACCTTGAACCCCAGATTAGAAAAGTGCTCGATAATGCGCACCAAGGCCGTAGTCTTGCCAGCGCAAGGGCCGCCCGTCAGTACGATTCGCTTGATATTTTCCATTCGGTTTCGGTTTTGTGCTTGCAAAAGTAAGCATTATTTATGAATTATTTAGTACCTTTGCAACCAAATATTACATAACACGTATGAAAAAGACATTTCTGATGACAATGGCAACGATTGCCACCACGATGGCAACGGCTCAGGGGCTGCACTACCCCAAGGCCGAGAAAGACGGCACAGTAGATATATACTATGGTACGCGAGTGGCCGACCCCTACCGATGGCTGGAGAACGACACCTCACGCCAGACAATGGCATGGGTGGAGGCGGAAAACCGCGTGACCAACGAATATCTAAGCAAGATTCCACTGCGCAAACGACTGCTAAAGCGCATGACTGAGTTGAGCAGCTATGAGAAGATGAGTGCCCCCGTGAAGCACAACGGCAAGTGGTACTTCTCGAAGAACAGCGGACTGCAAAACCAGAGCGTCGTCTACGTGATGGACGAACTGGGTGGCGAGCCGAGGGTGTTCTTAGACCCAAACACGCTAAGCCAGGACGGCACGGTGGCGCTGAAGGGCATCTACCATTCGCACAACGGCAAGTATGCAGCCTACACTATCTCCAGAAGCGGCAGCGACTGGCAGGAGTTCTACGTGATAGACCTCAAGACGGGCCAGCTGACCAGCGACCACATTGAGTGGGCGAAGTTCTCGGGGGCTGCATGGCTGGGCGACGGTTTCTTCTACTCAGCCTACGACGCTCCCGTGAAGGGCAAGGAGTTTTCCAACATGAACGCCAATCACAAGATATACTATCACAAGATAGGCACACCGCAGTCGGACGACGTACTGTTCTACGAGAACCCTGCCTACCCCAAGCGGTTCTATGACGTGACGGTGAACGAGGAGGAAACGATGATGTTCCTCACAGAGAGCGGAGCCGGAGCCGGCAACAACCTGTTTGTGCGCGACCTGCGGAAGAAGGATGCGCAGTTCATCCAGCTGACCAGCAACATGGACTTGCAGTACTCACCCATAGAGACGGAGGGCGACAAGTTCTATATCTACACCAACGACGGCGCGCCGAAGGGCCGGCTGATGGTGGCCGACATCCGTCAGCCGGGCAGCACCAACTGGCAGGAGGTGATAGGTCAGCAGCAGTATGCCATAGAGAGCATCGACTGCATCGACCACCAGTTCATCGTAACGTATAATCAGGATGCGTCGTCGCACGCCTACGTCTACACGATGGACGGCCAGCTGCGCCACGAGGTACGACTGCCGTCATTAGGCAGCGTGTACTTCTCGGGTGACAAGAAGGACAAGGAGTGTTTCTACACCTTCACCTCGTTCACCCAGCCAAGCACCATCTACCTCTACGACATCAACAGCAACGAGAGCCCACTCTACCGTGCACCGAAGGTGGCGTTCAAGATGAACGACTTTACGACCGAACAGGTGTTCTTCCAGAGCAAGGACGGCACACGCATCCCCATGTTCCTGACTTACAAGAAAGGACTGAAGCGCAACGGCAAGAACCCCGTCTACCTGTATGGCTACGGCGGTTTCAACATCGCGTTAGGCCCCAGCTTCTCGGCCACGCGCATACCATTCCTCGAGAGCGGTGGCATCTATGCCCAAGTCAACCTGCGCGGTGGCAGCGAGTATGGCGAGGAGTGGCACTTGGCTGGTACGAAGATGCAGAAGCAAAATGTGTTTGACGACTTCATCGGGGCTGCCGAGTGGCTCATCAGCGAGCAATACACGTCGAAGGAGCAGCTGGCCATCGTGGGCGGCTCGAATGGCGGCCTGCTGGTGGGAGCCTGCATGACCCAGCGCCCCGACCTCTACCGCGTGGCCATACCACAGGTGGGCGTGATGGATATGCTGCGCTACCATAAGTTCACCATCGGCTGGAACTGGGCCAGCGACTACGGCACCAGCGAGGACTCGAAGGAAATGTTTGAATATCTGCACGGCTACTCACCCCTGCACAACCTGAAACCGGGCACGCAATACCCTGCCACCCTGGTCACAACAGCCGACCACGACGACCGCGTGGTGCCTGCCCACTCGTTTAAGTTTGCCGCTACGCTGCAAGCGTGCCACAAGGGCGACAACCCCGTGCTCATCCGCATCGACACCAAGGCAGGCCACGGAAGCGGCAAGCCACTGGCCAAGGTGTTGGAGGAGCAGGCCGACATCTACGGCTTCATCATGTACAACATGGGCATGAAGTTCAAATAAGCGGGCTTGGCACCAGTCTGGTGCCAAGCCTTTATCTTCCACTCTGTACGATAAGGGTCTTAACGGTCTCGTTAAATTCATCGGCCTGGAGCAGCTGCTCAATGGTCAGGTGCATCCGATAGCGCCAGTAGTGGCGCGGATTGGCCGGGATGTTGATGCGCTCGGCATTGGCATCGGGCAGTCGCAGCGTCTCGTCGATGGCCAGCCAGTCTTGCAGCGACAGCAGGCAAAGCATGGAGGACGAGGCCAGATGGCGGTTCACCACATCCTCGGCCAGCCAGCCCGGCAGCGGATGGGGTGCAGCCCCACTGCGACCGAGCATCGTGTTGTAGTAGTCCTGCGTGCGCTCTTCGTCCTCGTCCCACCACTGGCGCAGCGTGGCCATGTCGTGGGTCGAGATGGTGCAGACGGAGCGATAGGGATTGCGCGACAAGTGGCCGAAGCGCACCTTGTCGTCCTTCGGCATCGACTGGATTTCCAGCGAGAGGATGCGCAGCTCGTTCATCACCCAAGGCACACAGTCGGGCACCATGCCCAAGTCTTCGGCACAAACCAGCATACGGGTGGCCTGCGTCAGCCGCGGCAGCTTCTTCATGGCCTCGCTGTACCAGAACTGATTGTTGCGGCGATAGAAGTAGTCGTTGTACAGGCGGTTGAAGTTGTACTTCTCGCCCTCGTCCAGCCTCTCATAGTCCTCATGATACTGCACGGCGATGCGCGGATGCCAGCGGTCGCTGCGCTTGTGGTCTACCAAGAACAGCTCCATGTGGTTGCGCACCCCGTAGGCTTCGATTTCCTCACGGCTCATGCCCAAGGCCGGGCTAAACTGCCCCTTCAGCCCCGACTTCTCGGGCATAGGTATCTCCCATATGCGGAAGAAGCCCAGCACGTGGTCGATGCGGTAGGCATCGAAATACTGTGCCATCTTGCGGAACCGGCGCACCCACCACGAGCATCCATCCTTGAGCATCTCGTCCCAGTTGTAGGTGGGGAAGCCCCAGTTCTGGCCGTCCATGGAGAAGGCATCGGGGGGCGCACCCGCCTGACCGTTCAGGTTGAAGTACTTCGGCTCCACCCAAGCCTCAACGCCGTCGCGCGAGATGCCTATGGGGATGTCGCCTTTCAGGATGACGTGATGCTGGCGGGCATAGTCGTGGGCAGCACGCATCTGACGGTCCAGATGGTACTGGACGAAGTACCAGAAGTCGCAAGACGTTGCCTTGCCTTTTGAACACTCGGCAGCCTGCGCCGTTGCACAGGTGTCGCGGTTGACGCTGAACTGGGCATAGGGCACCAGCCACTCCTTGTTGTCAGCAAAGAAGTCCTTGTAAGCCTTGGTCGCCTTCAGCCGTTTCCACTCTTGGGCAAACAGTTCGCGCAGGTATTCCATCTTGGCGCTGGTCACCCGCTCGTAATCTATCTGCGGCAGGGCGTTCAGCTCCTGACGCAGCGCCTCGTAATGGGCTCTCCGCTCCGCATCCTTGAGGGGAGGCAGCTGCCTGAAGTCGGTATATTGCGGATGCAGGGCATAGATGCTGATGGAGTTATACGGATAGCTGTCCTGCCACGTGTACGTCATGGTCGTGTCGTTAATCGGCAACACCTGAATGATGCGCTGGTGGGTCTTCTCAGCCCAGTCGACCATCAGCTTCAGGTCGCCGAAGTCGCCCACGCCAAAGCTGCCTTCACTGCGCAGTGAGAACACGGGGATGACCGTGCCAGCACCTTTCCACGGACTGATGGGGAAGCAGGCCTGCGGCAGTTCATAGACCACCACTTCGTTGGTTCCCATGCTGGGCAGCTGGAGGCTGCGGTTCATGGCCTGCTCCCACAGGGGGGCACGGTCGGCATCGGCACTGAGCACGATAAACTTAAACTCGAAACGCTCCGTCGGCAGTTGCGACGCATCGAGGCTCACCACCCACTCATGGCACTCGTGCTCCGTCATCTCAACAGCCTGCCCCGTGTTCCATGCTCCCAGCAGTGCTGGCTCGCCGACAACGGCCAGCCGCTCGTCGCTGCGCAACTGGGGGGCACGCACCTTCAGGCGCACCGTGCGCTGATACTCCGACGGGGTGCTCAGTGCCCGCCGACGGGCCATGATGCAGTCCGTAAAGGCCGAGCTGTACATATAGCTGTCCTCGGGTATGTCCAGCCAGTGGTCGTACATCGTGTAGTGGTCGGCCTGCCGGGCAGCCAGTTCCAGCCGATGGGGCTCTACCAGCCATTCGTGGCGCACCTCCTCACCAGCACGCACCACGCTGTAGTAATAGTCCATATAGGCAGCGGGCTTCGTGCCTTGGGTCAGCTCACAGTACCAGTGCCGTCCGTCCACGGTCGACATCCTATGTTGCGATGCCTCCACCGCGCCCTCCACAGGCAGTATGTTCAGCACCAAGTCCTCGCCAAAAGCGGTTTGATATTCCAGATTAAATAATAGCTTCATAAGGCCTTTGTTTTCTTTAGTTCTTCTTCAGTTTCTATCATAACGCTTCTTACTCGAAAAAAGTATCAGCGGTGCAAAATATGCAGTGATGCCCGGCACACAGTGCGGAGCCGAGCGGCACATAGTGCCGAGCGCATCCGTGCATGATGCGGAGCGCATCGGGACATGATGCGGAGCAGGTCGGCGCATGGTGCGGACGGCCTCGGCACATGGTGCGGAGTGCGTCCGTGCATGGTGCGGAGCGTGTCGGCACACGGTGCGGGGCAGGTCGGGACTGAGAGCCACCCCCATCGAAGCCTCTTCCCCCCTCTTATACCAGTCCCCCCTCTTATAGGGGGGGACGTTAGGTATGAGGGGGAGGGTTCAATCCCCCTCAGTTGCAAAGATACAAAAAAACGGAGCCAAATGCAAGGATTTCGGCATATTTTTGCGTTGCAATCTTTACGACAGGTGTGCAGCGTGCCCCCCCCGACGAAGCCCCTCCCCCCTTATATAC
>CAMWKZ010000005.1 GCA_947174945.1 uncultured Prevotellaceae bacterium
CTCCCCCTATATTGTAGTCCCCCTTATATAGGGGGGACGGAAATATATAGGGGGACAGGAGGCTTCGATGGGGGTGGCTCAGTCCCGACCAGCCCTGCACTGTATGCCGACCCGCTCCGCACCATGTCCCGATGCCGTCCGCACCATGCGCCGATGCGCTCCGTACCATACGCCGACAGGCTCCGCATCGTATGCGCAGCCTGCCTAACGCCATTGGCAAAACTATCGAAACAAAATGTTCATTGGATGTGAATTTTTAATCCTCTCGTAGAGAGATTCTTGATTATTTGTTGTATCTTTGCACTTGAATAGCGAATGCAGAGATGTTATGAACGGATTAGTACCACATATCGTGCAGTATCAAGGGTCGAAGCGAATCCTTGCGCCACAGATACTCCGTTATATGCCACGCCAATTTGAACGTTTAGTAGAGCCTTTTGCCGGTATGGCAGCCATTACTATTGCGGTGGCACGACAGGACAGGGCCGACCGATATGTGGTCAACGACCTGAATACGCCACTGGTGCGAGTGTTGCAGTCTGCCATTGAAACGCCGTCGAAGCTGGTGGACGACTATGCCAAAGTGTGGAACGAGCAGTTTGCTTACGAGCAAGGTTGCGTAGAGCATTTCTACAAAGTGCGCAAAGACTTTAATGATGGCGACCAGTCGGCAGCCAACATGCTGTATTTGCTGGCTCGTTGCGTAAAAGGGGCTGTGCGCTATGGGTCGAATGGGCTGTTTAACCAGTCGCCCGACAAGCGACGCAACGGTACGTCTCCCAAGACACTGAAGTCAAACGTGGATGCCATATCCTACTATCTGAAAGGTCGCACGGAGTTTCTGTCAACGGACTATCGGGAGGTGTTAGACATGGCGCGTCCGGGGGATATTGTCTACATGGACCCGCCATATCAAGGCGTTTCCAACGTGCGCGACACTCGTTACTATTCGGGCATCGACTATGCCGACTTTATGGATGCCATCGACCGGCTGAACCGTCGGGGGGTGGATTTCCTTATCAGCTACGACGGCAAATGTGGCGACAAACAATATGGAGAAGACTTGCCAGAAGACTTGGGCTTACATAAAATACTGCTACGGGCAGGTCTGTCGAGCCAAAGTCTGTTGCTGGGCAGAAAGGAAGTCACTTACGAGGCTCTTTATATCAGCCGCGGACTGCAGAGGCTATGCCCCGAAGCCCAACAGACAATGGAGTATTCACTTTTCGACACGATAGCCGTATGACCCCAAAACTGCCCAAGGAATTTCTTGCCAAGCTGGATGCCGTAACAGCCAAGCGACCTAAAACCGTTATTCAGCAGATACTGAAGAATGGCTATGTGACTACGGAGGAACTGAAGAACCTCGGTTACGAACACGCCCCTCGTGCTGCCCGGGATGTCCGTGAGCTGGGAATCCCTCTGGAAACCTTTCGTGTGAAAGATTCAAACGGGCGGCCCATTGCGGCCTATCGCTTTGGTGACCCAACAAAGGCAGAGGACAGAATATCTAAAGCGGCAGGGCGCACGGTGCTTACCAATGCCTTGAAGAAAGCCCTTGTCGAGAGATACGGCTCGAAGTGTTTCATCTATCTGCAACCAATGGAGGAGCGTTTGTTGCAGGTTGACCATCGTGTGCCGTATGAGATAGGGGGCGAACAGGACGAGAAGGACATTGACTGCTACATGCTGCTAAGCCCTTCGGCCAATCGTGCTAAGTCGTGGACGTGTGAGCATTGCCCAAACTGGAATCGCAAGGATGTTGCATTTTGTGTTCGCTGTTTCTGGGCGCATCCCGAGAAGTACACCCATATAGCAGGACAGGAGCAGCGCCAGCTTGTCATCACCTTTACGGGTGATGAGATTGAGGACTACAATCGCTTGATAGCCCTTGTCGGGGCAGAGAAGGCCGAACAGGTCATCAAGGAGATGATAGGCAAATACGTTAAATAGGCTATGTACTGAATGAAAAAGCGGGCTGAAACTGATGTTTCAGCCCGCTTTGCTATTGAGGTGCCTGGCGGATTCGAACCGCCGTAGACGGTTTTGCAGACCGTTGACTAAGCCACTCATCCAAGGCACCTTGTCTTACTTAGCGGGTGCAAAGGTACTACTTTTCTTTTGAATGACCAAATTTTTGGCAGTTTTTTTTCAGTTCGCAGTCCTTGCAGGGGTCAGTGTCGCCCTTTAGGACGCTGATGATGCGCACCGAGGCATAGGCAACGGCGGCTATGAGGATGATGAAAACGAGGGTCGTCTGCATGGTGTGGCGGGCTTTAGGGTAGGGGTCAGGAGCGCAGCATACGCAACAGCACCTTGTTGATGGCCTGAATCTTGCGACCGCCCTTCTCTAAATCGTCGCGCAAGTCTTCGCGTACATTATTTATATTATTAAAGAAGTCGCTGAAGGCATTGAGTATCTGGCTGGGCTGCGCCTTGTCCTCAGTGGCATTGGGGTTGGTGATGATGCGGATGCCCAGATGCTCAATGCTGACGTCAATGTCCGTACCCGTCATGATAGGGTCGCCGTCGTAGTGGATAGCACCGGGCTGTGAGCGGCGGATGTGGATGGAACGTGCGCGGAAGGTCTTGATTTTCGAGTTTGTTCCCAGCGTCTTCATAAACAGGCTGGCTGCAATCTGGGGAGCCTCCAGTGCATCGAACGGCTCCATGATGATGACGTCCATCTGTCCGTCCTTCATGGTTGCCCCCGGTGCAATATAGGCATTGTTGCCATACTGCGATGCGTTGGCACAGGCTATGAGGAATGCGCGGTGGCACGTCGTGCCGTTCTCGTCCACTATCTCGTAAGTCTCAGGACGGTATCTCAGCCCTTCCTTCAGCACATTCTCGATGTAGGTGATGGGCCCCCGCTTGCCAGCCTCGGCAAACTTGAGCGAGATAAAGGCATCGAACCCCATGCCGCAGGTGCAGAAGAAGGGCAGCCCGTTGATAAGACCATAGTCGAAGGACTCGATGCGGCACTCGTTGATAAGCTGCAGCGCCTTGCGCTGGTCGATGGGGATGCAGAGGTGGCGGGCCAGTCCGTTGCCCGAGCCACAGGGGATGATGCCCAGTGCCGTCTGGGTGTGTACCAGCGACCGGGCCACCTCGTTGACGGTGCCGTCGCCCCCGACAGCCACCACGATGTCAGTGCCGTCGGCAGCCCGCTGGCGTGCAATCTCGGCAGCATGACCGGCATACTCGGTAAAGCACAGCTCAGCATCGAACCGTGAGTGGTCAAGTTGCTGGCTGATGAGCTGGGGCAGCTCGTCCTTTTTCTGCGTGCCCGCTCTGGGATTGATGACGAATGTTATGCGTTTCTTCGTGTCCATCTTGTTGCAAAATTACAAAAAACAGTTGAAAAAGCCTGCTTGAAGTAAATAAAATTGTGCCTAAAAGGTGAATTATGTGATTTTTCTTGCACTATTTGGATAAAAATGTGTAACTTTGCAGGCGGTTTTTAACTAATAGCTTTGCTATACCTATTATTATTATGGGACAATTACAAGATAAGTACAAGCATTACCGCGAGCCTCAGAAGTTCATGGAGGCTGGCGTATATCCTTATTTCCGTGCAATCACCGGTAAGCAGGGAACAGAAGTTGAAATGGGTGGCCATAAGGTGCTGATGTTCGGTTCGAATGCCTATACGGGTCTGACGGGCGACCAGCGAATCATTGACGCTGCCAAGCGGGCACTCGACCAGTACGGTTCGGGATGTGCCGGTAGCCGGTTCCTGAATGGTACGCTCGATTTGCACGTCCAGCTGGAAAAGGAAATCTCTGAGTTTATCCATAAGGACGACTGTCTCTGTTTCTCAACGGGATTCTCCGTCAATCAGGGTGTGCTGGCAATGGTGGTAGGCAAGGACGACTACATCATCTGCGACGACCGCGACCATGCGTCTATCGTGGATGGCCGCCGTCTGTCGTTTGCCCGTCAGCTGCACTACAAGCACAACGACATGGAGGACTTGGAGCGCGTGCTGCAGAAGCTGCCCCACGATGCCATCAAGCTGATTGTGGTTGACGGTGTGTTCTCAATGGAGGGCGACTTGGCCAAGCTGCCCGAGATTGTAGAGCTGAAGCATAAGTACAACTGCTCCATCATGGTGGACGAGGCCCACGGCCTTGGCGTGTTCGGCAAGCAGGGCCGCGGTGTTTGCGACCACTTCGGACTGACTGACGAGGTTGACCTGATAATGGGCACCTTCTCGAAGTCGCTGGCCTCGATAGGCGGTTTCATCGCTGCCGACAGCGACACCATCAACTTCCTGCGCCATACGTGCCGCACCTATATCTTCTCGGCATCCAATACGCCCGCAGCCACTGCCGCTGCCTTGGAGGCGCTGCACATCCTGCAGCAGGAGCCTGAGCGCATCGAAGCCCTGTGGAAGGTAACGAAGTATGCGCTGAAGCGTTTCAGCGAGGAAGGCTTTGAGATTGGCGACACGGAGAGCCCTATCATCCCGCTGTATGTGCGTGACGTACAGAAGACGTTCTTAGTGACGGCTCTGGCTTTCAATGCCGGCGTGTTCATCAACCCTGTTATTCCGCCAGCCTGTGCTCCGCAGGACACACTGGTGCGCTACGCTCTGATGGCTACGCACACCGAGGAGCAAGTGGAACGCTCGGTGAAGGCATTGAAGAAGATATTCGTCGAACAGGGAATAATCAAGTAAATAATTGCGGAAAAATTTGCAAGGGTCGCAGAAATTGCGTACCTTTGCAACCGCTTTCAAGGCAACGAGGTGTAGCGCAGTTGGTAGCGTTCCTGGTTTGGGACCAGGCTGTCGCAGGTTCGAGTCCTGTCACCTCGACCATACATAGGGAAATCGCTAACTCCAGAAGAGTTAGCGATTTTCGTTATCTTATAGCAGTTTCTGCATATCGTCGATGATGGAATCAGGGCGGGCATCGTCCAGCTGCTGGGGCGTGGCATTGCCATAAGTGACGGCACACGTGCGAGCTCCAGCGTTACGGCCCATCAGGATGTCAACGGGCATATCGCCCACCACCAATGCCTCGTCGGGACGGAAGCCCAGTGCGCGGAGCGTCACGAGGACGGGCTCAGCCTCAGGTTTTGGCTTTTCCACGTCGTCGCCTCCCACAATGTAGCTGATGTAGTCGCTGATGCCTAATTCCTGCGTCAGTTCATGGAGCGATGCCGATGTGCGTGACGAGGCAATGGTGAGTGTCAGCCCCTGCTGTTTCAGTGCCTTGAGTGTCTCGCGGACGTGGGGGAAAAGCACGGGCGGGTACAGCTTCTTGTTCTCGTTGAACAGTCGTTGATAGGTCGTTGCGCACGCATCAACCTGTTCGTTGGTAAGAGTGGGGCAGAGTGCGCGGAAGCAGTTTTTCAGCGTCAGCCCAATGGTAGCCATGCTTTCCTGCTCGGTGGGAACGGGCAGCTGCAGTTCGCGCATGGTTTGCTGTTGCGTCTTGACGATGGCCTGCCGTGTGTCGGCCAGTGTTCCGTCGAAGTCGAAGATGATGATTTTAGTGTTCATGTTCATAGGAATCCTTTATATTTTTCGGCCACAAAGGTACGGAAACTTTCTGTGAATCATACCGAAGTAGGCCAAAGATTTCGGGTGGAATAGCGTTATTTTTAGGGGTTTCACGCATAATTATGCGCTAAAATTTGGCAGATAGAGGCATTTTGCGTACCTTTGCAAAGAATAATCAACCAATAACCTAAGGTATGCCGAAGAATTTTATCTATAAATTCTTTCTGCTTGTTGTTATGCTGGGCATAACGGCAAGCGTACAGGGAGAGGGCAACGAGCGCAGATTCTACGTGTTCGATGCCTCTAATGACATGGCTGCCAGTGGTGCGCAGACTATCAAGGGTACGAAGACGGGCAGGTTGATTATTACGACCATTGGGCAGGTGAACTTCTACGACGGCAACTCGTTTACCCACATAGCCCCCAAGCCGAGCGATTTCTATCCGCTGACGAACTATAGCGGCAACTATAGGTTGATGTTTGACCGCTACCATCGCTTGTGGCTGAAGAACAAGCAACAACTGATGTGCGCCGACCTGATGATGGAGGAGATAGTTCACGATGTTGGAAACGTGTTTCACGAGATGGGCGTAGACAAGCCCGTTGACAACCTGTTTGCCGACACGGACAATTATCTGTGGCTTCTGACGGAGGGCCGGCTGGTTAGCAAGGGGCGCAACAAGGTGCTGCCTGTGCGCAGGGGTGTTGAGTTGCATGATGTCGACGTGTACGACAATCATTATGTGCTGCAGTTCTATGCCGACGGACTGGTAAACGTTTTCGACCTGAAGACGGGAAAGCGCGTTGGCAGCATCAGGAATGAAGCGGAAACTGAGCAATACGAATCGTCATCGGTCATCTATCCCTATGAGGACGGCTACTTCCAGATAAGGAATGGTGCGAAGGGGGCCATACTGCGCCGTCTGGACATGAAGACGCGCCAGTGGACGCTGGTGATGAGCCAGCCGTACCATCTAAACAACATGGTAGCGCGCAAGAGCATACTCTATATAGCTGCCGAGCATGGGTACTGGACATACGACCTGCAGACGGGTGAGAAAGAGCATATAGAGATGCTAAAGCTGACCAAGGGGCGCGAGCTGAACACGGGGGTCAATGTGATGGAGTTTGACCGTCAGGGCGGACTGTGGATTGGCACTGAGAACCGAGGACTGCTATATGCCAAGCCGTTCAACTCGCCTTTCCAGACCTATTCGTGGGACAACCCAGAGTCGACACACTATTACCAGCTGATGGCTGACAAGTTAGGGGCTAAACGGAAAAGGTATCCGCGACAGGTGAACTGCATATACAAGGATAGCCGTGGGTGGACATGGACTGGTACCTATACGGGATTATACCTGCAGCGGAACGACGGCACTCCTCGGCGATACTACGGGGATAAGGACGGCCTTAGGAACGAGATGATACACAGTGTGGTGGAAGACAAGAACCACGACATCTGGGCAAGCACCAGCTTCGGCATATCACACCTATATATCAAGGGCGACAGTGTGGCACGCATTGAGACCTATATCCATCACGACAATGTGCCCAACGAGGCTTTTGTCAATGACATGGCTGCTCGTCTGAACGACGGGCGCATCGTGATGCAGTCGCTCGACCACATGGTGGTCTTCGACCCGTCGGCGTTCCATTCGCTGTCGTCGGATGAATTTACGCTCTATCCTAAGTTGATGGGCTTGCGGTGCAATGGTCAGGATGTGGAAACAGGCAAGGAGTACGACGGCAGGGTCATCATCGACCGTGCTGTGAGCCGCGTGGAGGAGATTCATGCGAACTATGACCAGAACACAATGAGGCTAACTTTCTCTGCCCTCAACTATTTCCGCCCGATGCAGACCTACTATCGCATCAGGATAAAGGGGCTTGCACCATATAATAACTGGCGAGTGTTTTCGCACGGTACAACACCGCAGGACGTGGATAGAAACGGAATGTTGTGCCTGATGCTTATCAACATGATGCCCGGCCAGTATAAGATGGAGGTGCAGGCATCGCAGAGCCCTGACAACTGGACGCAGGAGCCATACGTGTGGACCATTATAATACACCAGCCTTGGTGGCGCAGCACGGGCATTTACCTGTTGCTTGCCATTATAGTGTTTGGCTTGCTGCTCGCCAATTTCGTCCTGTTCAACCGCAATACGAAGATGCGCATGATGCGTAACAACGGCGAGGACGACATTCTGCGACGCATCAAGAACTTTGTCAGCCGTTGCGATTCCATGTCAAGCGAGGTGCTGTCGCCCTACACCATGTCGCAGAACGGTGAAGAGGCAGAGGGGCATATCGGCCAGCTGGATGAGGAGTTTATGGAGGTGATGCTGAAGGTGATACCCTATGTCAACGGACTGAAGGAGCAGCCGTTCACCATGAGCGACTTGGCTGATATGCTGAATACAGAGACGTCGAAGCTGTATGAATTACTGGCTGCTAATCAGGACAAGAACCCTCGCCAGCTGATTGGCAGGCTACGACTGCAAGAGGCTGCCCGTCTGCTGACGACTACCGACATGACGATTGAGAAGATTGCCGACCAGTGTCACTATGTGTCGCCAAACTATTTCATCGCATCGTTCTATCATCATTATAGAACAACTCCGCAGGACTATCGGAAATCCAATGCCCGATAGCCAACCAGCCGCCACGTGCGCGCACCTGTTTCCTTATAATATATAAGTATCTGATAACGGTTCTCCGTCTGGAAGAAACTGCCTTCCGATGGTGGTATGCCTCCTGTCGGGGTTAGCAACTGGTAGGAGTAGTAGCCTTGTTTCAGCAGGATGGAGGCGGAGTACAGTTGCTTTTCAGCGTCGTATTGCATCTTGTAGGTTTCGCGGTCGGCATCGGTGGCCCAGTGTCCCGCCAAGTAGATGTCGCCTTGGTCTGGCGACTGCAAGGTATAGTTCACCCACACATATTCGCAGGTGTAGTCCTCCTCAGTGCGTTCGCTGTTGCGAATGCAGAAGGCTCCGTCGGCATCTACGTCCGTCAGGTAGTTGCGGCGGACGGTAGCAGTGAAAGGGTATGCCTGATACGAGTGGCCGTCCCATTCCATGCGGTCAAGCCCCATCGTGGTGTGCTTCACGTCCAGCATCTCAAACTTATGGAACTCGTTACCGCCGTCGAATATCAGCTGGCGGTTGTGCTGCCATGAGGCACCGTCCTGATGGACGAAGTTGGGCTTAACGTTCAGCCGGGCTTGGTCGGTGCGCCAGTTCTGCATGACCACGGTGTATAGCTCCTCCTCGGGGCGGTTGATGCGCAGGCCGTTGTAATTGAGAGTGAACGATAGCTGCTGGTGGCTGTTGTTATGGTCGATGTCCGTATTTGTTGTTACCTCCATGCCTATCGTCATAAGAGGCTCTACAACGTAGAACTCTACCTCGAGCAACCGTTCATTGTCTTCGTCCTCGTCATACACGGTCAGCCGGTAGTTGCCGCTCATCTTCGGCTGGCATCGCTCGTTGGGTATCGAGAACTGGTAGTGGGTGTAGAGTACGGTCGTATTGATAGAGTTGCGAATCTCCTCAATGGGGTTGTCGTTGAAGCCGTTTAGCCAGTCGCTTTCAAAGATGTCCTCCGAGGTGCTCCAGTCGGCTTCGCAGTGTTCTAACCGATAGATGAGCCGATGGTAGTCGTGCGATAGCTGGTCGAAACCGATGACAAGCGCGTCGCTACTGCCCAGTGTCATGACAGGGCGGTTGAGCCAGTCGCCGTTGACGATGCTGGTAAGCGACTTGATACGTGGCGAGAAAATGCGGTTGTCGGCCTGACAGCAGGTCGCTATGAGCAAGAATAGTGACAAAAAACGTAGCTTCATGCTGCAAAGTTAGTAAAAATATTCGTATCTTTGCAAACAGTTATGAGAAAGATTGCAATTCTGACCGTTACGCTGCTGGTAGTCCTGATAACGTCATGTCGCCAGCGGAAGCACGATGCAGCATATTATGAGATGATGGTGGACAGCATTCGAAAGGCTGAACAGGTGAAACAGCTCCAGCGCGAGGCAGGCATTTCGGATGAAGACCCACTGGAGGCGTTCTTATTAAAGCTGCCCAAGCGACCATTGCCCATGCAGTCGGAAGGAGAGCATTGGAACAAGATAGGGAGTTTTGCAAAACTCCCTCGCCAGCTGAACGACTGCTTTGGCTATATGTCGGATGCCGAGCTGAGCGCACTATCCATGCCCAAGGCTGGCGGCCATCAGGTGGTGATGCTGTTGGAAATGCAGGATTCCATTACCCCGGCACTTTATCTTTACACGCTTGACGGCAAGCATCGCCCCGTTGACCAGTTGTGTATCTACGAAGAGAGGTCGGAAGACCGTCCTACCGACTTTGGTAAGACGAAGATGGAGTATTTCATTACTAGTGGGTGGGAAATCACGCTGTTCAAATACTACCAGTCGCATGAAGCGACGAAACCTACGTTGGAGCAGGCTCGTCGCTTCATTATCAATAAAGAGGGAAAGTTTGAGGAAGTGATTATTGAACTGTAACCTTGACAGGCTGTTCCACTTCCTTCTTCCATGCTTTCAGATAGTCGAACCATTCCTTGGCTGAATGGTAGCCAAACGTCTCGTTAGCCGAGGTGTAGGTTACTTTATAGGCCATGTGGTTGCCGTTCACTTTCAGTACGTAGCCGTAGTTGTCCTTGTTGGCGGGCTCTTCGCTGACGATATTCTTGGCAGGCACATAAACAGCCAGCCCCACCGTCTCGCGCTTCCACTTCACGGTGTCAGCTGCGGGATAGTCGGTGCCCCAGCAGGCGCGCAGCCCTTTCTTATCGCTGAACTCCTCAGAGCCTTTTACATTGATGATACCCGTAGAGAACCGATAGCTGCTGACATTTTGGTTGAACAACACGTCGACATCGGTGTCGCGATGGCCTGCATACTGTGTGTAGCGCAGTGTCATATTGATGGGAGCCTGTGCAGTGTCGGCCTTCCAGCCGCGGTCTACCACCTCGACGATGGTGCGCAGCGGCCCGTAGCTGATGATGCGCTGAGTGCGTGAGCGGACAGGCTCTACAAGTGTCGGCTGCTGACCGTCCCATCCACGGAACGCACCCAGTCCGAATGTCTGACCCACCCATAGCACATCGTCACCATAGCCTTTGGCCTTCAGGTCGTCGGGTGTATAGAACTGGGTTTCCTTCAGCTCCAGTTGCTTGTTGTATTTACCGTAGAGGTCAAGCGTTTGGCGGGCATCGAAATAGATGCGAATGCCGTTCAATTCGCTTTCAAAGTCTACGCCGTGGTGGTGTTGTATATTATAGGTATAGGCTGCATCGCCACGGGCAGTGATGGCTTCGATGTAGTTGTTCTGCTGGTGCTTCTTCAGCTTCTTGTCCTTAAAGTTGCTCAGCACCATCTCTGCATACACGCGGGCAGGGTAGGGACGTGGCTCCCCTTCAGTTGCCAGTGTCACCGTGTACTGCAGCTTTTCTTTCTTACCGAGGTCAACCAGAAAGCAAAGCTCGTCGAAAGTCTCGTCTTGGTTCAGGTCGTCCAACTGGCAGGGAATTTCTTGTCCCGCCTGTGTGGTAACAAGGGCTGAGCGCACGTCGCCGTAGGGAGCCAGCGAAATGACGACCGGCACATCGGTGCGAGGTGCATTAGAGGGATTGCTGACACTGACCGTCAGCGTTCTGCTGGCGAAGAGCGCACTGCTGAGTGCTGCCAGCATGATGAGTGATAAAGTTCTTTTCATTTGTTGTTATGTATGATTTGTTTCGTGCAAATTTCACATAAATAAACGAATAACGGACTAAGATATCACTCTTTTTTATCTTTTTTAGTTTAAAGTTTGCTTCTTTAAATAAATTTTAGTAAATTTGCATCAGATTTTAAAGATATTTAAAGACTCTCTTGCCTCTATGAGAAAAGTTTACGGAATGTTGTGCATACTGATGGTGTTGTGCTTGGGTTGCCAGTGGCAGCTAAAGCCCAGCAGTGTTGATACCGACGAACAGCGGGTCTGCATTCAGCGCTACGACCGTATTGAGAGTCTTTATCTGACCACGGGCGACTACTCAGCTTTGCAGCAGATGAACACCATCTACCCCACGCAGACCCGTATGTTGATAGAGGATGTACTGCGGTTGGGGCGTGTGAACGACCGCGACATCAACAGCAAGTTTCTTTGTTATTTTCAAGACTCTACGTTGCAAGCCATGTTAGAGGAGGTGCAGCGCCAGTATGCCGATATGGACGACATCAACAAAGAGCTGTCTTCTGCCTTTAAGCGGCTGAAGAAGGAACTGCCCGACATGGAGATTCCCGAGGTTTACACACAGATAGGCTCCTTCGACCAAAGTATCGTGGTAGACAACCATACGCTGGGCATCAGTCTGGATAAGTATCTGGGTGCCGACTATCCTTTCTACATCGACCACTACACGGCTGAACAACGTGCCATGATGGTGCGCTCAATGATAGTACCCGACTGCCTGAGCTTCTACCTGCTAAGCCTTTACCCCTTGCCAGCCAAGCATCAGTCGAAACAAGCTCGCGACCAGCACATGGTCAAAATACAATGGGTGGTCAACCAGATGATGCGCCAGCAAGTGTTCATAAGCGATAAGGTAAATGCCGTCTCCCACCTGATGAAATCAACTTCCTCCCTCAATATTGACCGCCTTCTGCGCTGTGCTGAGTGAGGCTCCAGTTTGGAAACCGCAAAATATCCTGTTGTTTTTTTTTGCCGTTTCAGAAATATTCCCTATCTTTGCATTGTTCCATAATCCATTTGTCTATGAGAATACCTACTATTAGGAGCATAAAGGCGATAGAGCATCACTATTGTACAGGAGAAGAACCTGTATTAGTGATTGGCTCAGACATGAAAGCGTATGTGTGTAAGTATATGCGCTCGTCGGCTTCCGCCTATAAATTGACCTGTGAACTAATAGGAACTCAGATGGCAAAAACATGGCAACTATATACACCAGATGCTGCGTTTGTGTATATTAGGCCAGAGCACTGGGCAGGACAGCTAATGTCACATAATATATCAGCTCCATCACTTGGTAGTAAACGAATAGAAGGTGTTGTAGATATTACTCCTTCAACCATCATGGAAGTAGAGCAGACGGATAGCATATTCAGGCAACTATTGAAAATAGCTTTGTTTGATTTTTGGATAGCTAATGAAGATAGAAATGCAAATAATGCAAATCTTCTTTATGATGTTAGGCAAGGCCGGCTTATTTCTATTGACTATGGTTGTGCGTTAAATACAGCAACGTTTGAATACCCTTTGTCGCAGTTGACTTCTACTGATACCATTTTATGGTCAGATTTGTTTGACCATATAGTTAAAAATGTGAATCACGCTACCATAGAGAAAGCAATAATGGAATTGGAAAAATCCTATAAGTTATCTCTAAAACGATGTGATGGAGTATCAAGCATAATAATAGAGGATTTGCCAAAGGAATGGAATGTTTCACCATGTATTGTAACAGACAAACTGCAACAATTATTCAGCAGGAAGTGGGTTGCTGATGTATGGGAGAATTTTATGGAATGTTTAAAAGAAAATATAAGAAAATGAGTAATTGTCTGAAATATAGTATTATTTATGCCGTTATTCGTCCAGAGATTTCTGAGCGGGTCAGTGTTGGGCTAATTATTGTGGATGGCGACAAGATTGATATACGTTATTCGCGCCAGAAGTTGAATGCTATTCAACCGTTTTTCTCGGAGAAGGAATACAAATTTGTGTCTCGTGTGGTTATTTCTATGAAAAAGAACCAAACGATTAATTCAACAGAGGCAATTAACTATCTAACCAGATATTCTAATAATCTAATTTCGGTATCTCCTTTGCAGGTCATAGATGTTGAGCCTACTAAACAAAGCAAAGAAAAACTTTTTAAAAGCTACGTCTACGAAAGAAGCCGGAAAAGCGCATAGTTTTAGGATATTTGCATCACTAAGAAACTGATGATGGAATTTAAGAAACTAATTATTATAGCAGTAGGTATAGCCATTACGATGCAGTCGTTCGCTGCGTATAAAACGGGTTCGAATAAATCCAGTAAACCAGATGGCTATGTTAACCATCACGGATATGTTGATTTGGGACTTCCAAGCGGTTTGAAATGGGCCACGTGCAACATTGGTGCATCCTCTCCGTCGGACTATGGCAATTACTATGCTTGGGGAGAGACCACAACAAAATCGTCGTATGACGAGGCCAATAGTCTGACGTATGGCAAAGATACGTCAGCCCTTCAGGCTGCTGGTATAATCGGAGCCTCGGGCAACCTGACGATGCAGTATGATGCAGCACGGGCAAACTGGGGCGGTAGCTGGCGAATGCCGACAAAGGGGGAATGTGAGGAGCTGGAGCGCGTTTGTAAGTGGACATGGACGATACAAGGCGGACATAAAGGTTGTAAAATAGTGGGGCCTAACGGACATTCAATCTTTCTTCCCGCTGCTGGTTGGCGTGAAGAATCGTCACTCAGCTTTGCAGGAGATTACGGTTTTTTATGGAGTTCTACGCCTGACGAGAGTAATACCCAGCGTGCGTTTAGCCCTAATTTCAGCAGAAGCAGTTATTACGTGGGTGGCGACAACCGCGACAACGGGCGTTCCGTTCGTCCCGTCTTGAAATAAACCGAAGCGCACCCGATTTTGATGGATTGGATTTAACGCGATTTTGCCTTATTCTGCCTCCAGTATCTCCTTCGGGTTGCTTTAGTATCTCTTTCGATATGCTCCAGTATCTGTTTACCCCAGTAAACAGATACTGTTTAATGTCGATGTAGATACTGGAGCAACCCGAAAGAGATACTGGAGAGTGAGACTATAGTATATACTACGAAAATAGCGGGTTATTTCGTACAATATCCAGCTGTTTTCTTTGCCGTTTCAGAATTTGTTACTACCTTTGCATTGTTCCACGCTGAAGATGCGTCTCTGACGCATCGGATGGGTGGGATGACATATATTAAAAAGGCGTTTGCTAAGCGCTTTGACTTTGACAGTGTAAGAATCTCGCAAGTTCGGACTATTAGTTGAAGGACAAAGCAACGGTAAATGTCCCGTGGGATGATTATATATATAATTAAGGTATATATTTTCGTTCAGCGTGGGGCGTTTGTGTTGCTCGTTTCAAACTAATAGGGCAATGCGAGAGCCTTTACACTGTGGAGCGAGCGACCGGCATCAGCTCCACGTTCTTTTTGTATATAGTCTGCATAATTTGAAAACTAAGAAGAAGTATGAAACCTACTCATTTGTATATAAATTTCCGAGATTACTTGTTGAGATTAGATATTGACCATCTTGTCTATTTTGAGGCTGATGGCAATTATACGAACATTGTATCTGCAAACAAGATAAAACACACCATAGGCATGACACTATTAAAGATGCAAGAACTTCTTATCGTTTCCTTGGGAGAGAACGCATTGCGTTTTGTTAGAATTGGCAAGAGTCATATTGTCAATCTGAATTATATCAACCAGATTGACATTCCCAAACAATTACTTGTGTTAAGCGACGGACATTCATTTATTTTTAAGATTTCAGTATCTAAGGAGGCTCTCCGTAAGTTGAAAAATATATTAACAAAACAAAAATAACATATCATATACATTTATGGCAAAAGTAGAAGCCGTAGTAGGCAAAGAAGAAGGTCAGCACAGACTTCTTGTAAAGATTGGTTCCAAAGCATTTGCTGTTGGAAATCCTCAAAGTGTTCCTAACACAGTTAGCCGTACCCATTGCAGCTTGTCTGTGGAGTATTCTGACACTCAAGCCCGTAAGGTGACGAAGATAAAGATTCAGAACCTAAAGTCGCAGAATATAACTTATGTAGATGGGCAGGAAGTGGAAGCTAAGGTTATTCAGGAGGATTCACATGTACAACTTGGAAGTGAACGTTATTCGGTTGACTTAAAGCAAGTTATAGATGGTATGAGAAAGTTCCTACCTGCTATGCCTTCTCCATCTGCGAAAGAATATTTAATCGCTCCTTTAATGAAAATATGGCAAGAGTACGATGAGGAGAAACTGAGAATTTCTGATGAAGCAGCAAGAAATGCGAATAGACAGCGCTTGCAAGGAATCTTGTCAATGTCTGGTATGTTAATCGGTTTCATTCCTGGCATTGACCAGACTATTCGTATTGTGATTATAGCCGTCGCCTTGTTAATTGCCATATACTTTTTCATCAAAGGTTCATCAGACGATACGGTTCAAAGGAAATTGCACGATTTGGATGAAGAATTCCGAAAACGCTATGTTTGCCCTAATCCTGAATGTCGTCATTTCATGGGCAATATCCCATACGATGTTCTTAGTCAAAACAATGGTTGCTCACATTGTAAATGTAAATATAAGAAGTAAAAAGCTAAGATATACCGAGAATCCAGCATTTCGTAAATAAACAAAGGGTGTTTGCTCAGTATCAGAAGAAACACTGGGTGGTTAATGCAATATGTAGTAATTTTGCACCAGAAAACAAAAAGTCAAACTAAAAACATAAAAACAATGGAAGAAACAATGGTTATGGATGAGCAGCCCATTATGAACGAGAGTAAGAAGGCTAACAAGGCCAATGCTTGGAAGCAAGTAACAGTCGGTGGTGTTTCAGGTATTGCATTAGGAAGCATATCAACTGCAGCCGTAGCAGCTACGACAAATCATCAGACAGAAGAAGGAGAGGCAGAAGATACAACTCTGAGTGGAACGAATGGCGCAGCCCATGTTGATAGCAGCGTCCCTGTTGCACAGGTAAGTGATGACATGAGCTTCAGTGAGGCATTTGCCGCTGCACGTGAGCAGGTCGGTTCTGGTGGAGTGTTTGTCTGGCATGGACAGGTTTATAATACTTACACCGCAGAGGAATGGGACAGCATGACTCCTGCAGAGCACGCAGAGTTTGGTAGCCATGTAAATGTGGTTTACGATGAGCCTGCTCGTGGTACTCAGACAACTACTCAGGAAGTACCTGCTACTACTCAGGAAGTACCTGTCACTACTCAGGAGGTACCTGTCACTACTCATGAAGCACCTGTCGTAGCTGTTGAGGAGCCAGTTGTAGAGGTTGAACCTGAGCCGCAGATTGAGGTTTTGGATTACGAGACTCTTACAAATGAAGATGGTAGTCAGGTAGACCTTGCAGTTATTTCTTGTGATGGTCAGCAGGTAGGGCTTTATGATGTTAATCGGGACGGAATTGCAGATTTGTTAGCTATGGACGAAAATAACGACAATCAAATTACGCCTAATGAGATAGAAGACATTTCTGAAGAAGGAATATCAATGCAGCCTTTCCATGATGAGTATATTGCTCAAAATGATTCTTCCCTGCAAGGTCCTGATTACATTAACGACGGTGACGTTGAATCCTATATGGCATAGCAATATGAAAAAGACTCTATTATCAATAGCATTGTCAATTGCCTCCATTTGTGGAGTTTCTGCCCACGACTTTATGATTACTCAGAATGGACAGAAAATTTATTTTAACATTACAGACTCAAAGAAACAGACTGTTGAAGTTACATACGGAGGAAGCATGACTGACAAAAGTGCTGTGAAGCCACACGGGAAAGTCGAAATTCCTGCTAAGGTTCTGCATTTTCAGAAAGTGTACAGTGTGACAGCAATAGGTAAGAAGGCATTTGCTAATGCGACGGAACTCACAGCTATTGTCCTCCCTGGTGGAATAACGGAAATCAAAGACTTTGCATTTGAGAATTGTTCAAAACTTAGCAGTGTCATCATGCCTGGGACACAGGTGAAGTTTGGTCAAGGAACATTCTTTCTCTGTTCTGAAATTGAGAATGTCACTTTTGGTTCTGACTGGATCCAAATTGACCTTGCCGTATTCAGATGGGCGGATAAGATGAAAGAAATTACTATTCCTGCAAAGGTGAAAAAGATATACAATATCAATAGTCTTAAGGGTCTTAAATCAGTTACTATAGATAAAAATAATAGTCAGTATTCAAGTATTGACGGTGTAGTTTACACAAAGGATGCAAAGGTGCTTCTTGCTTGTCCTTTGGCTTATGAGGGAGATATAAAGGTAGCAGACAATACGACTGTCATCAAAGCAGGAGCAATGTTGAATTGTACAGGTATCACAGCAATAGATTTACCCGAAACGTTGGAAAAGTTCTCTTTCAGGGAGTTCTGCAAGATGGCGCAATTGCAAACCATGAATATACGTAACACAACACCTGTAATAACGGCAAAAAATAAGGCTGGAGGGGTTCTTGTGCTACAGGTTGCGAATCCTAAGGTAAAGGTAAATGTCCCAATGGTTTCATTGAAGGATTACAAGAAGGCACTTGTGACAACCGAAGGTGAATATATGGAGAACTCACCAAAGGCAACGATTCCTTATTTTGTAAAATCAACAGAAATGATAACTAAAAAGAACTTATCAGGTGTAAAGTCTTTCCAATAACATTAATATGAAAAAGTCAGTAATTTTGGTACTTTTGTGTACAATTGTAGGATTTGGACAAACATACGCACAGACAAAGGCCGATACAATAAAAGTCCAAGTCAAGATAAAGGAGCTTAAGCAAACAGAGCTTACATTAAAGAAACGTATTGAGACTGAGGATAAAAAACGTAATCGGACAATCGAGGGTGTATCAGAAATCAGTATGAGTGATATCAATGAGCGTCAGGATTCAATTTGCTTAGGCCTACGTTCCCAGTTAGTAGACGTTCAACTTCAGGTAAAAGAACTCGAACTTTCAATTAAGCCAGTTACACTTACTCCAGAACAGGCGGCGGCCAATCTCCATCAGGGACTAAGTACGATTCCTGCTGCAAGCAGCAATTCTGGGAAACCGACTAAAACTTTAAAAAAGCAAACAAAGAAATAATAACTCAAAAAGCAATTACTTATGTATAACGAAGAGACCGTACTTGACAATCAAATGAACAATAGCGAAGAAACTGTTGTCAATAATATTCAGAAGAATAACTCTGCCAAAAAGACTGAAGAGACAAAGAAAGCTAAATCTAATAATGGAAAGCGTGTTGCAGCAGTTGTTGCAGGTACGGCAGCAACTGCAGCTTCTGCTGCCGCAGCTGGTATGTATTTTATGAATAATGATGGTGAAGAGGTTGAAGCTGAAACCCTTTCAGAGGAACCAGTTGCCGAGCCTGCGACTTATAGTTCAACTCATACGAATCCTAATCTTCAGTCACAGCCATCTCCTGAACCACAGCCGACCCCAGAACCTTCTCCAGAGCCAGAACCAACTCCATCTCCAGAACCACAACCAAACCCAGAGCCTTCTCCTGAGCCTGACCCAGGCGTGGTAGTTACAGACCCAGACGTTGAAATTCTTGGAGTTGAAGTACTCCATACAGAAAATGGTGATGTAACTCTTGGTGGAATGACTGTAAATGGTGAGGAGTATGTACTTATTGATGTTGATGGTGGCGACTTTGATGTTGCATGGCATGATGACAATCATGATTCACAGATACAAGAAACAGAGCTGATAGATATAAGTGGTGACCATGTCTCTGTCAGTGATTTTGCCCAGGCCGCTAATCATGATAACGCCGATAGTACCAATCCTAATGAGAACTTAATCTCCGAGAATGATATGGACCCTATGGATGCTGATGAGATTGATTACATGGATACTTCCGACACATCGGGACTCGTATGATATATTACTAAAAATAAAGGACATGAATTTCTTAAAGACTATAATTTGTACTATCGTTTTTTCTAGCATGGTAATTACGGCAGATGCAAAGACCTATCTCGTGGCTGTTGGGGTAAGTGACTATCCTGGTACTGATATGGATTTGTGCTTGCCTGCAAATGATGCGGCAACAATACAATATGTCTATTCAAAGAATTCAAATGCCGAGAGTATATTGCTAACCAACGGCAATGCGACTAAGAGTGCTGTGTTGTCGAAACTTCGCACTACATTTGCCAAGGCTTCTGAGAACGACATCGTTATTTTCTTTTTTAGCGGTCACGGCTCCAAAGGTGCTTTCTGTGCATACGATGCACAGATTGCGTATGCAGAAATAAGACAAGTCATGGCATCAAGCAAAGCAAGAAACAAGATGATTTTTGCTGATGCATGTTTCTCTGGCAAAATGCGTGGGAACAGGAGAAATACAGCCGAACAAGCGTTTAATAAATATAATATCATGCTGTTCTTGTCTTCAAGAGGCAACGAAACATCTATAGAGAGTATGGATATGAAGAACGGATTTTTCACATCTTGCCTTCAAAAGGGACTTCGGGGAGGGGCCGATGCCAACAGAGATAGGACAATAACTGCAAAGGAACTATTTAATTATGTCAGCAATGGTGTAAGGAAGTTGTCTGATAATGAACAACATCCTGTTATGTGGGGCAAGTTCAGTGACAACATGACTGTTATGAAATGGTAAGACCGAACAAAATAATGGAACAATTTATTCAAATTAAATGTCCCTTTTGCGGGGCTGTTCTTAAAGTAAGACAGCAGGCAGGTTTAGAGAAAGCATCTATAACCTGCCCAGTGTGTAAGAGGAAATCTTTGTTTTGCGATTACGTAAATAAAAATAGTGAGGAAACAGAACTTCCAGAAAGTTTTAAGTCTGCACAAAATAGCGAGGAAACTGAAATTGTTGGTGCCGTCAATATGACAATCGGTTGTCTGGTAGAGAAATCGGGACAGCGCTGGCCTTTGCACTCGGGGGTTAATACGATAGGACGAAAGTTGCAATCTGACTCCCAACAGGTGGAAATTGCGATTTCAGACTATACTGGTGAGCGAAAGATGAGTCGCAGTCATGCGAAAATTGAAGTTATACGTCAGGCTAATGGTAGTTGTAAGCATGTTTTATATAACTGGCAAAATAGGAACCGCACCTGTGTGGGCGGTGAGCCTCTCGAAACTGGAGACAGAATAGTACTGCATAGTGGCATGGTAATAAAGTTTGCCAATGTTGATGTAACATTTGTGATTGAAGACCCAGAAGCCACGACAATCTGACATACAAGTTATGGAATATAAACTTAAAGCATTGTCCATTTATGAATATGGGCAAAGAAAAGATAAAGAGGGAAATCCACATCAAGAAGACTGGCTCTATCCGGCATTAGGTGACATCAACAGCGAGAGGGACAGGCTTTTCATTTTGTGTGATGGCATGGGCGGACATGTTGCCGGCGAGGTTGCAAGTGCCACTGTTTGCGAGGCAATGAGCCAAACGATAACCTCTGCACTTGAAAAAGGAGAAAAATTCTCAGAAGATCTGTTGGTAAAGGCCATTGATGCGGCATATAATCTTTTGGACGAAAGAAATATGAGTGAGGATGCCCAAAAGAAGATGGGCACGACCATGACTTTCCTGATGTTCCATGAAGATGGTTTCACTATTGCCCATATCGGAGACAGCCGAGTGTATCACATTAGGCCAAATACAGGCAAGAAGGATGATATTATTTTCCAAACTATAGACCATTCTTTAGTGAATGACTTGTTGAAAATAGGGGAGCTGACTCCTGAAGAAGCCAAAGCATATCCGCAGAAGAATGTAATCACACGCGCCATGCAACCCAATCTGGAGCACAGGCATAAGGCTGATATTATTACGAAAAAGAACGTTAGGCCTGGTGATTATTTTTATATGTGCTCTGATGGTATGTTAGAGCAGACAAGTAATGATAATCTGTGTTTCATATTGAATAATGATGTTTCAGACGAGGAGAAAAGGGATATGCTCATCAGGGTTTCTAAGAACAATAAGGACAATCACTCTGCGCACCTGATTCATATTCTTGACGTTCAGCCGCAATCTAAAATAGAGGAAGAACCTGTCCCTGTACTGTCTGGCTCAATGGCAGCGGATGATGAAGAGTTCGTTAATCCAGAATTTGATGATTCAAAAAATCCTAATGATAGAGGTCACAATAAAATTATGTGGAGAATCTTTGTGTGCATTGCAGTTGCAATATTCGCAATTTGCGGTGTATTATTTATGAATAGTCCTGAAAAAGAAGAAATTAAAAAAGGAAACATCCAAAGTTTCGAAAGTGAGGACACAATACAATCTGCTGAAACAAATATGTAAAATTTAGATAATCTTAGAAAGTCAAAATCAAATAGAGTCAATGAAAAGAATATTGTTTCTCCTTCTCCTGTCTGTTTTCTCCTATGTTTTGATAGCCCAGACAGGGCCAAGTAAGAAGTGTCCGATGTGTGGTTTGTCCATGGCGCAATGTCAGTACAAGGGCAAGCACCCCAAGTGTTCCACTTGTGGCAAGTTATTAACGGAGTGTCAGTATAAAGGCAATCATCCCAAGTGTTCTACCTGTGGCGAGTTGCTAACGCAATGCCAATATAAGGGCAAGCACCCAAAATGCTCCACTTGTGGCAAGTTGTTAACGCAGTGTCAGTACAAGGGCAATCATCCTAAGTGTTCCACTTGCGGCAAATTGTTGACGGAATGTCAGTACGGTGGTAATCACGGTACTATAAACGGTCACGAATGGGTAGACTTGGGGTTGTCTGTAAAATGGGCTACTTGTAACGTTGGGGCGGGCAGTCCCAGCGACTATGGCGGCTACTACGCTTGGGGCGAGACGCAGCCTAAGTCACGCTATGACTGGGACAACAGCTTTGACTGCCTTGATGATAAGGGGGATAGCTGGGGCACATACAAAGTTGACGGTCAAAAGCAGATAGCTCCGACCAGCGGTCACGACACTGCGCGTGAGAACTGGGGCGGTAGATGGCGTATGCCTACAGATGCCGAGAATGAGGAACTCTGTAAGAAGTGTAAATGGATATGGACAATCCGAGGTGACCATAATGGCTATATCGTTACTGGTCCAAATGGGAACAGCATCTTCCTTCCTGCTGCTGGCATTCGGAACGGGATGGACTCCTACTACGTGGGTGAGGGCGGTGCCTATTGGTCGAGTACTCTTAGTTTGCTTGGCTCCTACGGCGCCCGTTATCTGAGCTTTGTTAGTAGTGGCGACCACGGCACGTACGATAGCTACCGTTGCTTCGGCAAAAGTGTTCGTCCTGTTGCAGACTAACGCACCGCGCAGTTGTAGGATTATTTGATTTATTAACAACAAATATCATATAGTATAAACACATGGAACTAATAAAAGGTGCCCTGCTTCAGGGCGGTAAATATAGGATAGAACGTGCACTCGGTCAGGGTGGTTTCGGCATCACCTACCTTGCCGAACAGCCTATGCTTGAGAGAAAGGTATGTATCAAGGAATTCTTCTTCAAAGACTATTGCGAGCGAGAAGAATCAACAAGTCATGTAACCCTTAGTACTAAGTCAAACAAGGAATTGGTTGAGCGTTTCCGCAGGAAGTTCCTGAAGGAGGCACGGGTGATATCGAAGCTACACCATGACCATATCGTCCAGATTCACGACATCTTCGAGGAGAACTCGACGGCCTACTATGTCATGGACTACGTGGATGGAGAGTCATTGGGTGATAAGATAAAGAGAGAGGGAACTTTGAGTGAGCCTCAGGCATTGGCATATATCAAGGACGCCGCCAGCGCTTTGGCTTACATCCACTCTAAAAGCATCAACCACCTTGACATCAAGCCCAGCAATATCATGCTGCGCCGTGAAGATCAGCGCATACTACTGATAGACTTTGGCGTGTCCAAACGTTACGATGAAGAAACATCGGAAGGCACTACCACCACACCAGTCGGTATTAGCCACGGCTATTCTCCTGCCGAGCAGTACCGTCGGAATGGTGTGCAGTCTTTTTCTCCCCAGAGCGATGTCTATTCCCTTGCCGCCACCCTTTATAAGCTGTTGACAGGAGTCACTCCGCCAGAAGCGATAGAGATACAGGACGAGGGTCTGCCCTTGGCTCCACTCCGCGGCAAGAATGTAAGCGAGAGTACCATTACTGCCATTGCTAATGCCATGAAGCCGAGAACCCAGCGCACACAAAGTATAGGTGCATTCATAGCCGACCTTGATGCTCCTGTTGAGGTGACTGTCGTGGTTGACCATGCCCCTCAGTCTACACCTGAACCAACTCCTGAGCCAATTCCTGAGGAGAAACCGAAATTGGATTCTGAACCGTCAAGGGCAAAACAATACATTATAGCAGCTATTGCTGTTATTGTAATAACCGTATGCGGAGTAATATGGTATAATAGTCCCAATGGCAAAGAAGAACAAGTGGTCACTGACTATCCCATAATGGCCAATGACGGTTCTGTAGTTTACAAGTGGACAGGAAAGCTGACGAGCCAGAATCTGCCAGAAGGCAATGGTATTGCAATATTTAGTTCAAATGACAAGTATGGTCGCAAAGAGTATCGTGGGGATATGCACAACGGGCAGATGGAGTCTGAAAATGCCACTGTTATATATACGAACGGCAGCAAATACGAAGGAGCGCTCAAGGGGGGGATGCGCACCGAAGGTATTCTGACACTTACAAATGATGAGATGTATTATAAGGGTACATTTAAGGAGGGCAAGGAATATAACGGTAAATGGTATTTCTTGGGGTCAAACGATGTGTATTCTGAGATAGTAAACGGCAAGGAAGCCATAAAGTAACTACAAACAATCAAAATCAATAGAGTTATATGAAAAGACTATTATTTATCCTTCTCCTGTCTGTTATCTCCTATGCTTTGATAGCACAGACAGGTCCAAGTAAGAAGTGTCCGACGTGTGGTTTGTCCGTGCCAAAGTGTAAGTATAAGGGCAAGCATCCCAATCCAGCTCCTCCTCCCAAGACTCCTGCTAAGCCAGCACCTTCAAAGCCTGTCGCTCAGCAGTCTATATCAGTAAAACCATCCCATCCAACAACAGGCATAATAAACGGTCACGGCTGGGTTGACCTTGGCCTGTCCGTGAAGTGGGCGACTTGCAACGTTGGTGCGAGCAGTCCCAGCGACTATGGCGACTACTACGCATGGGGCGAGATACGTCCTAATAAGTCACGCTATGACTGGGACAACTGCTTCGATTGCCTTGACAGCGAGGGGAATAGCTGGGGTGTCTATAAGGTTGGCGGTCAAAAGCAGATATCTCCGACCAGCGGCCACGACACAGCTCGCGAGAACTGGGGCGGCAGTTGGCGTATGCCAACGTATGCCGAGAATGAGGAACTTTGTAAAAAATGCAAATGGAGGTGGACGAGCAGAGATGGCCATAATGGCTATGTCGTTACAGGCCCTAATGGAAACAGCATCTTTCTTCCTGCTGCAGGCTTTCGTATCAGTACGGACTTACTTGGTGTAGGTGAGGGCGGCTTTTATTGGTCGGGTTCTCTTGTTTCGTCCGACTCCGGCGATGTCCGTAGCCTGGAGTTTAGTAGTGGCGGCCACTATACGGACGACTCCCTCCGTTGCTTCGGCAAAAGTGTTCGTCCTGTTACAGAATAGTGCACCGCGCAGTGTGTAGGAATATTTGATTTAATAAAGAGAAAAGAAGTAGGCAAAAAGGAAAGTGTTACAATTCAAGGTGAAAAGTACGCTCAAACGGTGCGAAAAGTAACATCTCCCGTATCGTTTGAGCATACTTTGCTATTTTATTAATGAGATGCTCTGTTAGTACAGATTTAGAAGTTAAATCTAAAGCCTTAGACCATTATTTTTTAGTGGGATTAATCTCGTAATTTTATTTCGCAATAAGCCTTTTTTTCATCACATATCATCTATGGTATAAAGTCGGGATTCTATTTCATATCCGGATAATATCTTGGCTCTTATGTGCTCGATTTTAGCCATGAACGACTTGTTGTCATAGTTGCGGGCATTGTGTTTCACTTCGGCGACAAGTGCAGATTTTCTTTCTGTCCGTATGCCTACTATGTCTATCTCATTGGCTTCTTTCCCTGCCTTGGCCTCCCACCATGAACCCATTTCGCGGAATCCGCCTTCCTCCGTCAGTTTCTGCCGGAAATACTTTTCAAGCATCAGGCCAGAATAGGTGGGATAATCCCGCATGACAACTTTACGCAAATCGTCGTAGTTGTCAAGCTCAATCATGGAACGGTTGCGCTCTATAAAACGGAACCAGAACAGCATGAAATTGTCGCTTATGCGGAAACGCACGGTATTCTTGCTTCCGGGTTTAGACATGACTGGGCGAAATTTCGATATTATATTATATGTATTCTCTAACCGTTCAAGATGGCCGCCGATAGCCACTCCACCCAGAGCCACAGTGATTTCAGCCTGAGATGTGCGTCCCTGCGCTATGGCGAGAAGAATAGAAAAATAGGTGCCGTAATCACGTCCGAATTCTGTTATCAGCAGATTGCGGCCTTCGTCAATAAAAGGAGACATATACGACACTGAGAAGCGGAGCATGGACTCGCACGTCACATGACCATTGTCACAAAGAAGCTCAATATATTTCGGTATGCCGCCTGTTATGGAATACAATGCCAGAAAATCCTCATTGGTGTATTTCGGATTGTAATCCTTCAGAATCTCCTTCATAACCTTTAGCCTGAAAGGACGCAGGTTGATGATATTGTCGGCTCGTCCGAACAACGGCTCGTGAGCATCGGTAAAAATCCGACGCATCATTGACATGACAGAACCGCTCAGGACAAGGTTCATCTTTGTATCGAAACGGTAACTATCCCACAGGTTCTGCAGGTCGCTGAACACTGACGGATTGACTGTCATGAACTCCTGAAACTCATCAATGACAAGAGTGAACTTCACGGTCTTTGCAAGTTCAAACAGATGTCTCAGCACTCCTGTTACCGATATCAGACCTTCTGGCACATATCCGTGCAGCTTGTTATGTATCTCCCGGACGAAATCGTCCACAAGGGCGGCTTCAGCCTTGCGTCCCGTAAAGAAATACAGCATCGGGGCATCGCTGTCCTCAAATGCTTTCTTTATCAGGCTCGTCTTGCCGATGCGCCGGCGTCCCGTCAAAACCGTCATACGGGAATTATGCGTAAATGACAGATTGCATATACGCTTCAACTCAGCTATTTCGTTTTCCCTGTTATAGAATCTCATATCGCACCCACATTTACAACGGCGGTTGATTCAACCACGGTTGCAAAGATAGACAATAATTTTGAAACGGCAAAAGATTAAAACATATTTTCATTTGGCGGCCTCGCTTTTTATTTGTAATCGACAGTGCTCCGATGAAACAGGTATCTCAATGGGCTTATCAGTCTTTCGGCTACACTCAGATTATTTGTAATGACTTCTCCCGTTCCAGTCAAATCGCCAACGATGCCAATTCGCTTTCCGTATGAGGTAAAGACATCTTCTGATAGTTCAAAAGTGGCGGAATATGCGTCTTCATCAGACATTGCAGAAACAGACTGCACCTTACCCGTCAGAAAACCATATTCTAGATAAGGATAGCCATCTAACTGAATATTGATATGCTGTCCTGTTTTAACCTTACCAGAACCTGCTACTGGAATCTTTGCCTTGCCGATTACTTTCTGTTTCGTGTTGCTTACTACAGAAAAGGCTCTGTCGCCTGTATTGATATTTTGGTTGACCTTCCACAAGTTGTTGTAAGACACAATACCCGATATGGGACTTTGAAGAAGATAGGTCTGTTTCCATTCTTGGATGACAGTCATTACTGTCTCCCAAGCCGACTGCAATGAGGTTGTCAATAGCTTTTTTTCTTGTTCCCGTTGTAGGCGAAGTTCTGCAATGGTGTTCTTGATTTGGGCTACCTGTATCTTAGCATTAGCAAGTGATGAGTACATCTGCTCTGCTGACATTTTGCTACTAAGGAGCATCTGCTCTATTGATTCTAGGTCTGAGACCGAGGTGAGGCCTTTATCGTGAAGCGTTTTTTCTCGCCGATAGTTCGTACTGCTCAACGTGTTGATGCGTTGACTGTATTTTACTTGTTTCTCGATAGATGCCACATAGCCTTTATATGGTTCTAGCTGAGCTTCTTCTGCAGCAATACGCTGGTCGTATAGATTGTTATTAATGAAATTATTGTAGTCAGTGACAGCTTTAGATAGTGCAGAATATGAATTCTGAATGTTGCCTAGATGTAAATCTGTAGTGGACAAGGAAATGTTTTTCTCGCTATCGAAATCATAACCAGCCAAAATAGAGTCAAGGGTCAGTACATCGTGTGTGTCTGCGGGATTCTCAATGACCGCAATAATTGTACCTGCACAGACTGATTGCTGGTCGTTGACATACAATTCCTGCATTCTCCCTGTAGACTTGGCAATGACCCAGACGGGTGGTTCCGAATTGGTAATAGTAACTGTGCATACTATTGTATCTGGATATCTGAAAATAAAGCAGCCAATTAGAAGAAGTAGCAATATGCCACCAATCACCGATGAGCCAACACTTAGTAGAATATGGGGAGGTGCAGATAAGATGTCCTGCACTTCCTCGCTCCTTACTATACTGTTTCTTATTTCTTTTGGCATAGGCTATACATTCAATTGGTTTTTGACTAACGTATAATAGACCCCATGTCTGCTGATAAGTTCATCGTGGGTTCCCTCTTCACAAATCCGTCCACTCTGTAGCACCACGATATTGTCGGCATTCCTCACGGTGCTCAGACGGTGGGCTATCACAATGGCCGTCTTGCCTTGCATAAACTGGTTGAGTTTCTCCATAATTAGGTATTCATTGTTGGTATCCAGTGAGTTGGTCGCCTCGTCCATGAATATGTATTCTGGATTCTTATAGATAGCTCTAGATATTAAAATGCGCTGTCTCTGGCCCATACTTAGTCCGTGTCCTTCTGCCCCAATCTTTGTATTGTAGCCAAGCGGGAGTTTCTCAATGAAGTTACGAATATTGGCCGTATCAGCAGCCTCACACATTCTGTCCTCATCAATGCGTTCTTCGCCAGGGGCAATGTTACGTGCGATGGTATCGGAGAATATAAATCCGTCCTGCATAACTGTACCGCAATGCTTGCGCCACTCCCGCTTGTCATAGTTCTCAATATCTGAATTTCCAAGCACGACCTTTCCTTTGTCTGGTTGATAAAAACCTAAGATTAGTTTGAGCAATGTAGTCTTACCACTACCGCTAAGTCCTACAATGGCTGTGGTCTTACCCTTAGGGATGGTTAGGTCTATATCGTCCAGTGTCGGCTTTTCGTTCAACTTGTCATATCTGAATGTCAGGTGCTCAATTCGTATGTCTGCATTATGGATATCGGTAATGAGGGGCTTATCTGCTGGATACTCGTCATCTTTGGTATAGACTTCCTGCAAACGGTCTATACTAAGTTTGGCATCCTGATACTGGCGGACAAAGCCTATTAACTGGTCAATGGGGCTGTTTAATTGTCCGATGATATATTGGATGGAGAGCATCATGCCTAACGTGATGTTTCCCTGAATAACCAGTGCCGCCACCAATGCTGTAATGATGGCATTTTTCATTTGGTTAATCAGTACACCTCCAGACTGCTGATATTGTGCCAAAGCCAGTCCTTTCACAGTAATCCTGTACTTCCGTGCCTGTATGTACTCCCATTCCCAGCGCTTCTGTTGTTCACATGCATTTAGCTTGATTTCTTGCATACCATTCACAAGTTGTACCATGTTGCTCTGATTAGCGGAATTTTGGGTAAACATTTTGTGGTCAAGCATTGCTCTCTGTTTCATAAACAGCCATACCCAGGCCACATAGAGTGCACTGCCCAAAAAGAAGATGGAAAAGATAACCCAATTGTAGAACAGGATGACCAGTCCAAAAATTGCAATATTAACAATGGAAAATAGTGTGGAGAGACTGGTGCTGGTTAAGAATTCTTGTATGCGTGTGTGGTCATTGACACGCTGAAGGATATCGCCTGTCATCTTTGTATCGAAGTAGGCTATAGGTAATCGCATTAACTTGGCCAGATAATCGGAAATCAACGAGATGTTTACCCTCATGCCAATATGAAGCAATATCCAACCACGAATAAACTCTACTGATGTACTACTAATTACAAGTACTATCTGGGCAATTAATACCAAATAGATATAATCCAGATTCTGATTAGTAATACCAAAGTCTACTATTGACTGCGTCAGAAAAGGGAGAATAAGTTGTATCAACGAACCTGTGCCAAGTCCTATAAATAACTGCAAAATGAGCCTTTTATATGGTCTGAGATACAGGAAAAGGAACATTATACTTCGTTTGCCCTTACTCTCTTTATCTTCCTCATCAGCATTATTATAAAAGTCGGGGGTCGGCTCTAAACAGAGAGCAATTCCTTCGTCTTCACCATCGTTTCTACCAGACAACCAGTATCTCTTAAATTTGTCTTCTGTATATATTATCTTGCTACCTACAGGGTCTGCGACATGAAATAGATAGCCTTTTTTGCTCTTCTCTATACGATAGAGTACTACAAAATGGTTCTGGTTCCAATGGATGATGCAGGGAAGAGGTATGTCGTCTATCAATTTTGAAATTGGGATACGCAATCCAATAGTGTGCATACCCAGCTTTTCTGCCGCCTCGCTAATACCTAGCATGGATACTCCCTGACGGGAGATGAAGCAGTTCTCCCGAAGATATTGTAGGGAATACCGCTTCCCATAGAATGCTGCCACCATTCTTAGACAGGTAGGGCCGCAATCCATCGCGTCATGCTGGGTATAGAGAGGACATGTTTTCATTTCGCAATAAGTCTTTCTAATTTTTTAATGAGATTCTCACCATAGATATTGATAGCAATGATTCTTCCGTCCTTATTGAGTAGGTAGTTTTGCGGAATAGTCCCCTTCACAATCAATTTTCGCATGTCATTATATAAATTTCCATCGTTGTCAATAGCTTTATAATGATTTAATGCTTCCAAATGGTAGTTCCTAATTGCGTGTTTCCAGGACTTATCGCTTTTGTCAATGCTGATGGCACAACACGCGAACTGTCCGTCAAACATCTGTTGAGCGTGGATAATGTTTGGCATGGCCTTAACGCATGGGCGGCACCAACTTGCCCACATTTCAATGAGAATGAACTTTCCGTGATAGTCAGACAATTGATGGGAACGACCGAGACTGTCTATAAGTGTCAAATCTACTATGTCACCTATTCTTAGTGAGTCTGACTTTTGCAGGTCATTCTGAATGGATATGCGCTTTGTAATTATAGTCTGGATAAAACGCTTGTTGCGCTTTGATTGTTCTGTCATTTCTGGCCATTTCTTTACTTGTAGTGGGTAATAGTCAGGAAAGCGTCTTTTTACACTATCCAGTATCGCTGTATATTCATTTTTAGGTATATCCCCCCAAAGGAGAAAAGCGGCTGACCTCGAAACGTATGGAGAGGGGGAGGTGAGAGCTGTCTTACGTTGGTATTCATTCCTTTCACTTATAATGGCATCAAACTTTGTGCGTAATGACGCTAATTTCTGGTCTGACAATCCGACAATAGACATTGAATCCGTCAGAATATTTATCTTCCTTGCATAAGCATATAGCCTGTCCCAAAAAGCTGCTAATGAATCATTAGCCCAGAATGGGGCTCCCAGTTTTTTATACTGCATACCTCCTGTCCTGTCTTCGTCGTCAGTTATCGTCAATTCCAGCTTCTCATCAGGGTGCGCTAATAGTTCCATTTTCATCGGTCCCTTTCTGGCAAAGGATAATCCCAACTCATTTTCGTAGGGTACATATCCATGAAGGATATATTCATATTGATGAGGTTGTGTGGCTATAGAGTCATATAAGAAGAACTGATTTCTGTCCCCACCCCCATACAAGTATATCATCTGTGGCACCTCAGCGATTTTGGGGCTCAGTGTAAGCTTAATTTGTACATTATTATTTGGTTGTGCAGTACTTGGCAGCACACTACCTACTAATGAAAGTATGAGCAATAAAATTTGTTTCATAGAAATAGCAATATGTGGGATGGACTGATAATGCCCATCCCTGTGATTGTAGATTTAGTTACAAATGACATAGAAATCCGAACCCAATTGAGTTTGGAGATGCCTTTCTGCGTCTTGATATGTTGCCGATTCTGGGAAGTCATAGAATGCAATGTCAAATGAAATTCCTTCGTAGAATCCATTGAGCGCAATATCGCTAGCATGACATACATATTTTTTGCCACCAGAAATTTTGTTCATCTGTCCTTTACTCAGTTTATAAGAATCTAAATTCGTCATAATAATTTTTAGTTTTTTATTAATGTTATGGCAGAACATTTTCAGTCAATCTGCCGTTTTGACCATATCTTTGCAAAGATTATATGATATATTTTAGGTCATCAATACTATAAATCTCAGGTAATTCTCTACCATTGAATATAATAGTAGGTGTTTTGTCTATTCTATTTCTCTTACGATATTCATGTAGCCCAATGTCATTTGAAGCTAACGATACAACTTTTACAATTATTTTCTTTCTTAATTCGGGAATACATTGGTACACCCTTTTGCAATTTTTGCAATTAGGGTGAACAAATAACGTGATTACATCTCTATAGTCTTCTTTGCCTATATCTGCATACTTGTCATCTATATTTTCTATCTGCCTTTCTTTAGATAGAAGCCAGTCAAACAAGTCTTTGTTATATAAAGCAGATACTTTACTTGTAAATGACGTGTTTTGAATAGAAAGTGATAAATTTCGAGAAACCAACAGCCATAGTAGGTATGCGATGCAGCCCGACGAAATTAATGAAAAGGGGGTATTGGGACTAATTGTTGTATGGCTTAAAATAAATATGATGGTATCCAACCACACGATGAGATTAATCGACATGCAAAATAAGCAGATTTTTCGAATAACTGCTATCTGATAAACAACGGAATAGAGTGTAAAACTACAACCAGTTAGTGTTAATAGGAAAGAATAGCTCTGCCAATCATTGTGAATTAGAAATATCTGGGTAGAGAAGAATAGAAAGGCAAGGTCGCTCATCTTAAAAATGCTAAGGAAATAGCTGCCTTTTGAATCAAGAACTTGCTCACAGCCTATAAACTTTCCTATTTTACAATATTTGTCTATAATACTACCACCATATTCCTTATTAAGTAAAATGTAAGAAATCCAGAGACCGATGCTAGATATCACAATATGGCATGTTGCTATATAATCTGGAAAAGCATTTACTATAAGCCCTGCAAATAATATAGCGCAAGCAATGTATATCTGATGGCTCACAATCCATTCAATAATATTGCGTAGTTTTACATACTTATATATAGTAGTCTTATCGGTTTTTCTTGCTGTTAATACTACACCTTCCCAGTCTGGCAGAGCCTTCTTTCTCTCATTATCATTAGTAATAATGGCAAAAGTATCTTTACGATGAGGGAGTACCATTAGATAAGGGTATCTCAACTCACTTAGATACTCCTCTGGTAGGTTATATACATTATTTTCTATATATAGCGAATCAAGCGCATCACTAATACCCCTCATCGTGTTACCGACTGGAGTATCCAACATGTGTTTTATTACAACATTAGGTACCTCAACCCCCAATATATGTAGAAGTTCTTTGAGTATGTTATATGTCTGATTCATCAGAATGTATTTATAGGTCTATATATGCCCAGAAACAATAATTGCCTCGTATGATTTGCAATTGATACTCACCTGAAAGATAGGGCGGAAGAATTAAGGTTGTTGTACCTATTGGAATAACTGTAATATATTCCACATCTTTATCTTCGTTAATTAACCTTAGTGTACAACCATCGCAAAGTGTTACAAACAACAAAGTATGCTCATTAAGGCTGACAGAAGGAATTATAGTGGATTCTTTCTTTATCGGTCTTTGGTCTTCTGTCGGGTCAGTAAATGTTATTTGAAGAAACACTTCATCATATACGTTTTGGACTTTGGCGTCAATCAAAGAGGCCGATATAATTAACATTAAAGCTAAAATACTTCTTTTCATTGTTCTCTACAGTTAAAAATTTTCTGTAAAGATATCCTAATAATATTATTCTGCCAAAGATTTGAAGTGATTTTAGTTCGTCAAAATTCGTTGTAAATCAAATATCTCCCTTGAAACCCATTATAATACAATGAGTTGTATAATTTTTCGTCAAATTTCGTCAAGAGCGTTTAAGCCCGTTTATCAAGTTGTTTTTAAGCGAATAAGCATCTTTTTTTCCACAAAGTTTTTCATTGGCACGTGCTTTGGCATTCGATACTGTTGATGCATAAGAATCAGTCATGAGCGATATATTCTTTTCAGGTATGTCAAGCATTAAAAGAATGCATATACGCTGTTCTAATTGTGATAAAGATTTCCCTTGGCCAAATGACTTATACGTAATTGGGATGTCTTTGCTAAATTGAGATATCAATAAGTTCCATTCAGACTCTGTTGGCTTAATTTTTTCAGATTTGTTAGTTGCTTTATTTACAAATAGTTGTGCGATGGCACTATTGAGAAAATCTTCAAGATTATCAATACGTCTGATATCAATAGTATTCTTTTTATTGATGTTTTCAGCCTCTAAAAGTTCTATTCTTTTGGTCAACTCAATTTCTTGTTTTTCTTTAATAGCAATAATACTCTCATAGTCTTTTTCTTTCAGAATTCTTAATTCCGCCTGAATTGTATTTCTCTGAGATTTTGCGCTATAGAGAGTTTCTTCTAGTTCAGCAATTCTTGCCTTTTTTTCTTTCTGATTTTTTAGATATAGCCAAACAACGACAATAATAATTATTAATAAAACTATTGCTATAAACGTGCTAAAACTAAGCAGATATAGTCTGTCCTGAGCCTTTTCCCTTTCCTGTTTTGCCTCTTTTTGGCTTCGGCTATAATTATAAAGGGCTGACATCTGATGAACTACATCTGTCTGCATCCTATTATGCAAAGAGTCTTGTGCGATTTCATATAACAGGGAAAAGCAAACCACGGAATCTATATTATGCCTTTCTCTATAAATGGAGAGCAGTCCTTTATACCCTTCTGAAAGATAGCCAAATTTGATGGCTTTTCGAAAATTGCATTCCGCAGAGTCTAGTCTATTGGTTGCAAGTTCATAAAACCCTTTTGTACAATAGTAGTGTTCACGGCCTTTTGCTATTTTTCCATCTTTATCGAATAACCCAGATTCATTCTCGAATATATCTATAGCCTCCTTGGCCTTAGTCAAGTTGCCACGTTCCAAATATATTGATATTGAAACAACTATTGCGTCTGCTGCTTCTTGGTTCTCCCCTAATTGTTTCAATGATGAATATGTATCATTAATTATCTTTAGCACACTGTCTTTTTCATTAAGAAGATAGTAAGGCCTTATTAATTGTTCTTTTTCCATAATATACTCTTTAAGACTTTCGGTCTTACGAATATACTCAATATAGTGCTTCAAAGCCCAAATCTCATCATGCGGAAGATTCTGTTTATGAAATATTCGTGACATCTGCCCATAAACAGCTATCAAAGTGTTATAATCACATGTTGAACTGGTAGTGTCAGCCTTAGAAATGGCATCATAATAAGCTTGTAATGCCTCTGGAGCCTCTTCCATATCGCTATAGGTCCGTCCTAAAAGGTAATAAGATAGCATTTTCTCATTAGCATTTCCGTTGTCTTTATAATAACAGACAACTTTCTTAACAATAGAATCAGATGTGAACTTTACTCCCGATTTGTTTTCAGCCTTTAGTCTTACAAGTTCGTAACGCATCCTGTCATCCTTGCTCCAATCAGACTTTTCGTGATTGTATTTTCCCAATAGTGTAAGTGCTGAGTCTGGATTATCGTTGGCAATTTTGCTGATAGTTTCTAATTGGTCGGTTATCTTCCTGTCATTACAACCAGACAATATTGCAATCATAATACTTATATATATAAACACCAGTTTCTTCATATTCAGTCAATCCATTAGGTGATGTTCATTTAATATCGATACAAAGGTACAAAAATTATTTAATTCTGGTTACGATTTCACGTTTATTAAGTGGATTCAGACTATCAATCGCTACCGTTTGATACTTACCATAAGGCCTTTTGATTAAGCTCATTTTATAGTGATAAAAAACATATTTTCATTTGGCGGCCTCGCTTTTTATTTGTAATTTTGTAGCCCTAAAATTAAGAAATGAGATATGGCCGAACAGACAAATAGCAGCAATGGGGGACAGCGGCGGCGCAGGCAGCAGCCTGTGGATAACACCTATGCCCACGTGCAGCCACAGGCTACGGAGATAGAACGTGCCGTGCTGGGTGCGCTGATGATTGACAAGGATGCCTATGCCATCGTGTGTGAAACGCTGACACCTGAGAGTTTTTACGAGCCTCGTAATCAGAAGGTGTACACTGCCGTTCGCGACTTGTCGATGCACGAGTTGCCCGTTGACGTGTGGACGGTGACGGAGCAGCTGGCCAAGCAGGGTGATTTGGAAGATGTGGGCGGTCCGGGATATGTGACGGAGCTGTCGTCGCGTGTAGCCTCGTCGGCCAATATCGAGTATCATGCCCGTATCATAGCCCAAAAGTCGCTGGCCCGTCAGTTGATTTCCTTTGCCAGCGTTATTGAGACGAAGGCTTTCGACGAGACGGTTGACGTAGACGACCTGATGCAGGAAGCCGAAGGCTCGCTCTTTGAGCTTGGGCAGCGTAACATGAAGAAGGACTACACCCAGATAGACCCTGTTATCAAGAATGCGGTTGACGTGATTCAGAAGGCGGCAGCCAATAAGGACGGCTTGACGGGTGTGCCGACGGGTTATCATAAGCTGGACGACATTACCTCGGGATGGCAACCCTCCGACCTTGTTATTATTGCCGGACGACCGGCTATGGGTAAGACGTCGTTTGCCCTGTCGATGGCGAAGAATATTGCTGCTGACTATAAGGTGCCGATGGCTTTCTTCTCGCTTGAAATGTCGAATGTTCAGTTGGTAAACCGCCTTATCTCCAACTGCTGCGAGATTCAGGGTTCAAAGATTCTGAACGGACAGTTGCAACCCGACGAGTGGGACCGGCTGGACAAGCGACTGAATATGCTGCTGGGAGCACCGCTGTATGTTGATGATACGCCGGGCCTGTCGGTATTCGAGTTGCGCACCAAGGCCCGCCGACTGGTGCGTGAGCACGGGGTGAAAATCATCATGATTGACTACTTGCAGCTGATGAATGCCAATGGTATGCGATTTTCGTCGCGTCAGGAAGAGGTCAGCACCATCTCGCGTTCGCTGAAGGGACTGGCCAAGGAGCTTGACGTGCCTATCTTGGCGTTGTCGCAGTTGAACCGTGGTGTGGAGAGCCGTGAGGGACTGGAAGGCAAGCGTCCTCAGTTGAGCGACCTGCGTGAGTCGGGAGCTATTGAGCAGGATGCCGATATGGTGCTGTTTGTGCATCGCCCGGAGTATTACCATATCTATCAAGATGATAACGGACGCGACCTGCACGGCATGGCGCAGATTATCATAGCCAAGCACCGTAAGGGTGCTACGGGCGACGTGCTGCTGACCTTCCGTGGCGAGTTTACTCGTTTTGAGAATCCAGAAGACCGCCGGTTGGGTAGCAAGCCGGCAGACAATGGTGGTGAGATATTGAGCAGTAAAGTTAATGGCGGCTCACAGCCTGCTGCTGACGAGTCGCCATTCGGATATGAGGAGCCGAGCGGGCCGTTGCCGTTCTGATGCTACTTACCGTATTTGTCTATTAGTGACTGAGCTTGGCTGTTGCCGAGCTCTTTTGCTTTGTTCAGGTTCTGCAGCCCCTCGGCCTTCTGGCCTTTGAGGCATTGCGCCAGTCCTAAGAACAAGTAGCCGTCGCTATCCTCGGGGGCGATGCTGATACAGCCCTTGGCCGTCTCAATAGCCTCGTCGGTCATGCCGACGCGCAATTCTACGCTGGCTTTCTCTGCGCGGAACATGGGTTCGTTGGGGGCCATCTCTACGGCTCGTTTAATGTCATCCAATGCCTGCTGGTAGAGGTGCCCGGCAAACTCAGCCTGTTCACGCAGGAAATAGAACTGGGCGGTTAGCTGTGCAGCCATTAGTGCCTCGTAGTCGTTATAGTCGTTGACGGCAGGACGGTATTTCTTGGCATTGTACAAAGCCTGAGCGCGAGCCAGCAGATAGGGGGCAGCCGTCTTGACGTATGGCTTGGTAAACGTATTAACGGCACTGTCGAGCAGGGCCAGCGCAGTCTCTTGGTCGCCTGCCTGCGTCTTACACTGAGCGGCAGCATAGTACGATTCAGCCTTGAGCTGGTCGTCCTTTGCCAGCTCCATATATAGGTTGTAGGCTGCATCGTATTGCCGTTGGGCAAACAGTATTTGAGCCTGTTGCTGGCGGTAGATAGACTGTGGGTTGGCGGCATAGGCAGCCTGTGACTCCTTTAAGGCTACTTCCAGCGTCCACGGCTCATACGGCTTGTCGCTCTGATAGATAACTTTCTGGTAGATTAACTGGGCATACTGGAAGTGGGCATCGTCCTTCGGACTGGCCACGCTGATGGCCTGCTTCATGTCTTCGTCAGCTCCCTTGAAGTCGTCCTGTGCCGCTTTTAGGCGAGCACGATAGATATATCCGTCGGTAGCCTTGGGAAACTTCTGGATATAGCGGTCAACAAGCTGGGCGTAGTCTGCTGTTGGCATCGACGATGCACCGACGTAAAGTGCCAGTGTTGCTTGGCTCTGGTCGTCGGGCAATGCCTTGGCAATCTTGACGGTGCGCAGTATCGGGTCGTTTTGGCTCAGTCCTGCCATGTGCAGGCTATTGGCATACTGAACACTGACGGCATAGCCCGTTGCTGACTGCTTGTCAGCCGAGGGCTGTAAGATGCCGATGGCCTCGCCCTTTTCGTTGAGTATAGGGCAGCCCACCTGTTGCTCTGTGGTCGTTATATCCAGCGTGTAATAGGTGTGTCCGTCGCCAAATGTCTCAGCATTGCTTACCGTACCGCTGATGCAGACGGGTGTCTTCTTCACAGCGTAGGGTAGTAGCCAGACGGCAGTTCCGTTGGCAGCATTGCTGGCGATGGGGAGTGCCTGCGTTTTCTTGACGACCACCTGAAACTTGGCTACGTCATACATATCGTTATAGCCACTCAGGCAGTCAACCTCCAACTCCTTGCCCTGAGCGTCGATAACGACAGCCCGATGGGCTCCCTTGAAGGGGGCAAAGCTACTGACGGCCTCGCCCTGTTCGCTGATGAAGAAACCGTTGGCGCTGGCCAACAGCGAACCATCAGCATTGAACGTCTTGAGCGTGAACACAGCGTTGGCTGACTTCTTTGCCCACGACTGGGCTCCCGTGGGGAGAACAAGGAATAGAGAGAATGAGATGATGAGAAATAATAATATACGTTTCATAATTTCAAAAGTTGTTTCGCATTGTCAATAGCCGCGTTTGTTATGTCGCTGCCGCTTAGCATCTGGGCAATCTCTGTGACGCGCTCGTCGGTACTCAGCTCTTTCATGTGGCTGACGGTGCCTTGTGGCGTTTCTTCTTTCGAGACACGGTAGTGGTGGCTGCCCAGTGCGGCTATTTGTGGCAGGTGGGTAATCGAGATAACCTGTCGCTCGGTGCGTCCCATTTCCTGCATGATTTGTGCCATCTTCTCGGCTATCTTGCCGCTGACACCCGTATCTATCTCGTCGAAGATGATGGTGGGCAGTTTTACGGCTCCGCTAATCATGGCTTTTAGCGACAGCATTACGCGGGCAATCTCACCGCCCGATGCCACCTGAGCCACAGGTTGTAGTGGGGTAGAGGTGTTGGCTGAGAATAGGAACGCCACGTTGTCCTGTCCGTTCTTGCCCAGTTCCGTAGGGGTGATACTTATCTCAAAGCGGGCGTGAGGCATACCGAGTGCCTCGAGACGTGCTGCCAACTGGCTCCGCATCTGCTGCGCAGCGGCTCGGCGCATGGTGCCGACGGCCTCGGCACGATGTGCGCAACGGCTCCGCAGCAGTGCTACCTCCCTTTCCTTTTCGCTGACGGCATCGTCGCTGTTTTCAATATGCGCCAGTTTCTGTTTTAGTTCGTCGCGCTGACTGATGAGTTCCTCCACCGTTTCAACGTGGTATTTCTTTTCCAGTTCGTACAGGCGGTCCAGCCGGTTGTTGATATTTTCCAGTTCGGCAGGGTCGAAGTCGGTGTGCTCTAATAGTTGGCTTACCTCGTCGGCGATGTCTTTCAGTTCGATGCGACAGGAGTTCAGCCGCTCTGTCAGCTCCGTTGTTTGGGGCAGTACCTTGCTGATGCTACTCAGTGCATCAGAAGCCTTCTTGACCAGTGTTACCACGCTTTGCTCATCGCTATTCAAGGCATTGTCGGCCTCATAGAGTGCCGATTTGATGTCTTCAGCGTGCGACATGGTTTCGCTCTGTTGCTCCAGTTCTTCTTGTTCGCCCGTGGTTAGTTGGGCTGCTGTCAGTTCGTCGTACTGGAATTGCAGGAAGTCGGCATTTTGTTTGTTGCGTGCAATCTCCTCTTGCAGGGCTGTCAGCTCCTTTGTCTTCTGTTGATACTCGGCATAGCTTTGTTGATAGTCGGCCAGCTCTTTGCTGTCCTGTGCCAGAATATCGACTACGCTCAACTGGAAATCCTGCTTGTTTAGCAATAGGTTTTGGTGCTGTGAGTGTACGTCCACCAGCTGGTCGCCCAGTTCCTTCAGCATGGATAGTGCTACGGGGGTGTCGTTAATAAAGGCACGGCTCTTGCCCGCTGCCGTCAGTTCCCGTCGGATGATGGTGTCCTGCTCGTCATAGTCTATATCGTTTTCCGTGAAGAAAGCCTTGATGTCGTAGCGTGACAAGTCGAAATGAGCTTCAATAGTGCAGCGGTCAGCCCCCTGTTTAATGCTCTTCGAGTCAGCCCGCTGTCCTAACAGTAGTCCAATAGCACCTAAGATGATTGACTTTCCTGCACCAGTCTCACCTGTAATCACTGAGAATCCGGGATGCAGTTCTATGTTGAGTTCGTCAATCAGTGTGAAGTTCTTGATGTATAGTTGTCGTAACATTGTCTTTTTACCTTTTTATTTTCTCCCACGCATTGTTCTGCGCCGCATTGATGTTGAGTAGCAGGTCGTAGACGGTTTCCTTTTCCTTTTGCGTACCCTTACCTTGATAGATGTTTGCCAGTTCGTCGCGCTTGTAGTCTGTCCATATCTGGGGCAGCAGGCTTAGCGGCTTCTGCTCGTGAGCCGTTTTCAGTCCTTTTTGCAACGCCTCGGTCACGTTGGTGCGTCCGCGCTCAACGTTGTTGGCCATCTCGTCCAGCCCTTGCCGATAGTAGTCGTATTGCAGTTGGCGAAACGGTTTCATCTGCTCGTCCAAATAGTCGTTGATGAGGGCAAAGCGGTTACGGCTGTCCTCAAATGATTTCCAGCCCGTATAGCCCAAGTCCTGCGCATTGTTCACCAGCTGCATACAGCGTTGCAGTATGTCGGTGCCGCCCATTGGGGCAAAGCTATCCAGATTGAGCCCGATAATTAGGTAAGCGTAATAGGCGAACAATGCCGTTAGCTGGTTGTCCACCGTCTCGTCGTTATAGTTTAGCTGGTCGAACTGAGCAAAATGGAAGTTAAAGTTAGCATCCTTATTATTATATAAGGTGGTCGTGTAGGCTGAATTGTACACAGGGCGGTTAGCCTGAATCATGGCCGAACATTCAAACAGGTTGTTGGATGCGTCGTATTTTGTCACCGTCAGGTTGAAGTTGCACACGATACGTTCATGCTCCTGAAATTGCAGTTCCGTCCATTGCCGGTCATTCAGCCATTGCTCCAGCGTCTGTTGCAGGTTGTCAAATACCGACTTATCTGTACGCTCCACCTGTTGCGTGTTGATGTTCACCTTCACCTGCAATTCCTGTGCTTGTGCCGTTGCTACCCACAGCACTGCCACTGCCATGAAGGCCAGTCTGTATGTCAGTGCTCTGTATCTCATGAATTATATAGCTTGCTTAATTCATCAATGATGTCGCGGGCCACTTCGCGCTTCGGCTTCTTGTCGTAGTTGCGCTGGCCATCGCGTGCGATGATGCTGATTTGGTTTTCGTCTGACTGAAAGCAAGTGCCTTTGTTGCGCAACGAGTTCAGTACGATAAGGTCAAGGTTCTTTTTCTCCAGTTTCTTCTGGGCGTTGGACTCCTCGTCGTTAGTCTCTAAAGCGAAGCCTACTAACAATTGACCGTCACGTTTCATTTGTCCCAGTTGGGCAGCAATGTCTTGGGTAGGTTGCAGCCGAATGATAAGGTCATCGTTCTCTCGTTTGATTTTCTGCTCAGCTACGTGCTCAGGTCGGAAGTCGGCCACGGCTGCACAAAGAATGGCCGCATCCTGCTGGGGGAAGTGCTTGACGGCTGCCTGATACATCTCTTCGCAACTCTCAACATCAATAATCCTTAATCTCTCATTCTTTAGTTGGCTATTGACGGGACCTGCAATCAGCGTAACCTCGGCACCGCGACGGGCACACTCTTCAGCCAAAGCGAAGCCCATCTTGCCACTTGAATAATTGCCAATAAAGCGCACGGGGTCTATTTTCTCGTATGTAGGCCCTGCAGTTAGCATGATGCGTTTGCCTTGCAGGTCTTTAGGTTCAAAGTAGTTATCTAAATAGGCCACGATGTTCTCAGGCTCCTCCATGCGTCCCTTGCCCTCCAGTCCTGAAGCAAGGAATCCGCTCTGGGGCTCAATGATGTGGTTGCCAAACGAGCGCAACCGCTGTATGTTCTGCTGGGTAGTGGGATGCTGATACATATCAAGGTCCATAGCGGGTGCTATGAATACAGGAGCCTTCATCGACAAATAAGTAGTTATCAGCATATTATCGGCTATGCCGTTGGCCATTTTACCCAAAGTGGAAGCCGTACAGGGAGCTATCAACATGGCATCAGCCCATAGCCCTAAGGCTACATGCGAATGCCACGTGCCATCGCGTTGTGAAAAGAAATCGCTGATAACAGGCTTCTGCGTCAGTGCCGACAGCGTGATAGGAGTGATGAACTCTTTGCCTGCAGGCGTAATGACCACCTGCACCTCGGCTCCCGCCTTGATGAGTCCACGAATAACATAACACGCTTTGTAGGCAGCAATGGAACCCGTGATGCCTAATACGATTTTCTTTCCCTTGAGCATAGAGTGTGTCCTTACTTGTTAGCCTCGCGCAGACGGATGCGGGTCAGCACTTGCTTGGTGTTGTAGGTGAAGTCGCCACTCAAAACCCAGCTATAATAGCCCGGGTCGAAGCGCAACACATCGGCTACGGGTACTCCCTTATGCTTACCGAAGTTGAATACCTCGGTGCGCTTTCCTTTCACGTCAGCCCAAATGATGCGGCCTGCGAAATCCACGTTGTCGTTGGTCTTCGAGAAATCGGCCAGATATTGCATATCGTTCTGTAACACACGTTCAGGCTCTTCCTGCTTTTCGGCAGTGTACATATCCAACTCGCCAAGCAACACTCGGTATGTTGCCTCAGTGTCTTGGTCGGCACGGTGTGCTTCGAAGTCCTCCTCCATCTTTCTTCCGCAGTAGAACTTATAGGCAGCTGCCAGATTGCGTCGCTCCATCTTGTGGAAGATAGTCTGCACGTCAATAAGACGACACTTTGAGAAGTCGAAGTCAATGCCGGCTCGCAGAAATTCCTCAGCCAGTAGTGGCACATCGAAATGGTTTGAGTTGTACCCTGCAATGTCTGAACCTGTGAATACTTCACAGAGTTTGGCGGCTATCTGTTTGAAAGTCGGTTTGCCCTTGACATCTTCGTTGGTAATGCCTGTCAACTGTATCACTTCCTGAGGAATCGTTTTCTCAGGATTGATAAGCTCGTTGCCACGCACCTCCTTGCCGTCGGGATATACCTTAATATATGATAACTGGATGACTCGGTCCTTGACCAAGTCAAGGCCCGTTGTCTCCAAGTCAAAAATCACAAGTGGTTTCTGTAAGTTCAGTTTCATCAACAGTCAGTTATCAGTTGTGGATGGTCAATTAATCGTTGATGAGCATTGGCATCATCAGCATCAGCACGTCCTGATTCTCAGGCTGCTCTGAGGGCAGCACCAGTCCGGCACGACTGGGGTCGGCCAACTGAATGATAACCTCCTGACAGTCAAAGTTGCTCAGGATTTCGATGAATGAAGAGCCCTTGAAGCCAATGCTCATGGGCTGGCCATTGTATTCGCACGACATCCGCTCAGTGGCCGTCTTTGAGAAATCGTAGTCCTCGGCATCCAACTGCAATGTGCCGCCCTCTACGTGGAAGCGGATAAGGTTGCTTGAGTCGTTGGCAAACGGCTGTACGCGACGCAGGGCGGCCAGCAGTCCCAGACGGTCTACGGTCAGCTGGTTGGGGTTGCTCTGCGGAATGACAGAGTTGTAGTTAGGATAGCGACCCTCAATCAGGCGGCAGCTCAGCTCACCGTCGCCGTAGCTAATCTGGGCGTTGCGCTCGTCAAAGCGAATGGTTACGTCGCCACCGTCCTTGCCTAACAGGTTCTTCAGCAGGGCTGCTGGCTTCTTGGGCAGGATGAAGGCAGCGGGCTGTTCGCTTTGAATGGTCAGCACTTTATTGCGTACCAGCTTGTGGCCGTCGCTGGCTACGATAGCCAAACACTCGGGAGTGAGGTCGAAGTATATGCCGTTCATCACGGGGCGCAGTTCGTCCTGAGCCGTGGCAAACAGCGAGCGGTTGATGTTCTCTGCCAGCAGGGCGTTGGGGATGACAATCTCGTTGGCACCTTCGCTGATACCCTGTGGCTGGGGGAACTCGTCAGCATTCTCAACGGGCAGCGAGAACAAACCATTTTGATAGGAAATCTTGGCCAAGTTGGCCTGCTGGTCAATGTCAAAGGTGATGGGCTGCTCAGAGAATCCCTTGACGGCCTCCAGCAAGTCGTGGTTGCCAATGGCAAAACGACCGTTCCCATCGCTCTCCGTCAGTTCGAGCTGTGTCTTCATGACGTTCTCGCTGTCAGAGGCGGTCAGGTTGAGTACATTGTCTTGGATGTCGAACAGGAAGTCAGCCAGAATAGGCAGTGAGTTCTTGCTGTTGATAACTCTTGAAAGAGCGTTGAGTTTGCTGCTAAGCGCAGTGCTTGATACGGTAAATCTCATGAGTATTTATATTTTTAGTTTTATTCCTTCGTTGCGTAATTGAGCACAAAAATACAAAAAGTCTGGCTCAATAGCAAAAATATTCGCTGAAAAATTCTCATTTTAGAATTATTTTCCGTAATTTCGCAATCTGAAACAGTAAATACAAATAAAAACAAACGTATACTATTATGGAATTAACAGGAAAGATTATTGCCGTATTGCCGGCAAGCAGTGGTGTATCTTCACGCACGGGTAACCCTTGGATGTCACAGGATTATGTGATAGAAGTGCCTGGGCAGTACCCCCGTAAGTGCGTGTTCCGTGTGTTTGGCGAGGACCGCATCAAGCAGTTTAACATTCAGATGGGCGAAGACCTGACCGTCAGCTTCGATATTGATGCCCGCGAGTATAACGGTCGTTGGTACAACGATGTCCGTGCCTACAACGTTACGCGTGGTGCCGCTCCGATGGCTGCTATGCCCGGTGCTGCTCCACAGGCTGCTCCTTTCCCACCACAGCAGGCTGCCGCCCCGTTCCCTCCAGCACAGGAACCGGCAGGCGAGGGTAGCACAGACGACCTGCCATTCTAACCAGAGAGTTATAACTAATCGCGTACATTTATAATATACCAATATGCTTACACAAGAAGACCTGAAACAGCTTGCCCAGAAGGGAATCTCCGAGCAACAGATTGAGACCCAGCTGGGGCAGTTCAAGACTGGTTTCCCGTTCCTTAAATTAGAGGCCGCAGCAGCCATTGGGCGCGGCATTGTGGTGCCCAACGCTACGGAGGGACGGAAATACGTGGAGGCTTGGCAGCGTTATAAGGCTGCCGGTCGCCGAGTGGTGAAGTTCGTGCCTGCGTCGGGTGCAGCCAGCCGTATGTTCAAGGATATGTTTGCCTTTGTTGATGCCGACTACGACAAGCCCACGACGGACTTTGAGAAGAAATATTTCGGCAACATCCAGCATTTTGCCTTCTATAAAGAGTTGGACGCTGCTTGCCAGAAGAACAATGGCAAGGGCATCAAGGAACTGCTTGCCGAGGGTAACTACAAGGCTGTGGCTGCCAATATGCTGAAGGCCGACGGACTTAACTATGGCCAGTTGCCTAAGGGATTGTTGCTGTTCCATAACTATGCGGATAGCCCTCGCACCCCGATGGAGGAGCACTTGGTGGAGGGTGCCATGTATGCCGCCTCGAATGGTCAGGCGCACGTTCACTTCACCGTTAGCCACGAGCACATGGAGCTGTTCAAGCAGAAGGTGGCCCAGCGAGCTGACGTTTATGCCAAGCAGTTTGGCATTCGCTACGACATCAGCTTCTCCGAGCAGAAGCCGTCGACCGATACCGTGGCTGCCAACCCTGACGGTACTCCGTTCCGCAATAGCGACGGCTCGCTGCTGTTCCGCCCGGGCGGTCATGGCGCGCTGATAGAGAACCTGAACGAGATAGAGGCCGATGTCATCTTCGTGAAGAACATCGACAACGTGGTGCCCGACCGCTTGAAGGGTGACACCGTGCTGTGGAAGCAGATTATTGCCGGTGTGCTGGTTACGTTGCAGCAGAAGGCATTCGGCTATTTGCAGCTGCTGGACACGGGCAAGTACACCCACGACCAGATAGAGGAGATAATCCGCTTCGTGCAGCAAGACCTCTGCTGCCGCAAGGCAGACATCAAGGAGCTGGAGGATGCCGACCTCGTCATCTACCTGCGTCAGAAGCTGAACCGCCCGATGCGCGTCTGCGGCGTGGTGAAGAACGTGGGCGAGCCCGGTGGCGGCCCGTTCCTGACCTACAACCAAGACGGTACTGTGTCGCTCCAGATACTGGAGTCGAGCCAGATAGACAAGTCGAACAAGGAGTACATGGATATGTTTACGAAGGGCACGCACTTCAACCCCGTTGACCTTGTATGCGCCGTGAAGGACTATCAGGGCAACGCCTTCGACCTGCCCAAATATGTCGACCCGACCACGGGATTCATTTCGCAGAAGTCGAAGAACGGCAAGGAGCTACAGGCACTGGAGCTGCCGGGACTGTGGAATGGCGCTATGAGCAACTGGAACACGGTGTTCGTAGAGGTGCCCCTGTCGACGTTTAACCCCGTCAAGACCGTGAACGACCTGCTGCGCGACCAGCATCAATAATTACCGAAGACCATGAACAAGAAAGCATTATTATTACTTTTCAGTGTCCTCTTCTGCTGCGCCTTTGCCAGTGCGCAGCAGAAGAGCGGGCTGCAGCAGAGGGCTGAAGCCGAGAGCGAGAAGGGCAACATTGCCAGCACTCGCTTTTTGTATATCCGTGCCTACGAGGACTATGTGAACAAGGGGCAGCTCAAACAGGGCGTGGAGTGTGGTGTGAAGGCCACCGGACTGTATTACAAGGAGAATTACTACGAGCAGGCTTTCAACCTGTTGCGCCGTATCGACCAGAGCATTGCGGCTCAGAAGATGACCGACAGCGACAAGTCGGCACTGTACTACCTGACTGCGAAAGAGCGTATGCAGATATACATGAAGATGCGCCGTGCGCCCGGTGCGCTCGAGCACCTGAAGATGATGGAGAGCTACGCCAATGCCTCGGGCAACGAGAGCGTAAAGAACGACCTGCTGTACAACAAGGCCATCTATTACTATACCTTTGGGCAGAACGCCGAAGGTAACAGGGTGTTCAAGGAGATGGCCGACAAGCTGACCGCCTCGAAGGAGTATGACAAGGTGGATGAGGTGTATAAGACGTTGATAGCCAACGGTCGTCGCAGCAACAGTGCCAATCTGGTGGCCCAGTCGTACAGCAGCTACATGGCGTGGAAGGACTCTGTAAGCGCGATGAAGGCTGCCGACGAGCTGGCTGCGCTGAAGAAGCAGCTGGCCGACAACGAGGCTACGATTGACGAGCAGAGCAGCTCGCTGACGTGGCGCCAGGCCATCATCATCGGACTGTGTGTCTTGGCCGCCGCCCTGGCTGCCGCCCTCATCATCGGTGGCATCGTGCTGCTGCGCTTCGTGCTGCTCACCCGCAAGCAGAAGAAAGTCATCAAGCTGGCCAACGAGAACAACGCCCTGAAGGCCAAGTTCATCAGCAACATATCGGCGCAGCTGGAGCCTACGCTGCAGAAACTCGACAAGAGTGTGCCCGAGGTGCAGGCACTGCTCGACTTCTCCAGCCACATCCAGACGCTGTCGGCCATTGAGAATGCTGCCGACGAGCCCGTTGAGATGGAGGACGTGCAGGTGCAGCAGTTCTGCGAGGACATGATGGAGCAGATTCGCGACAAGGTAGAGAGTGGGGTGGTGCTGAAGGTGAACGCCTCAAAGCTGACCGCCACCATCAACCGCGAGTATGTGACGCACATCCTGCTCCACCTGTTGCAGAATGCTGCCGAGTACACCCCGGCCAACGGCACCATCTGGCTCGAGTACAAGAAACGTGGCGCCCACACCCATCAGTTCTTGGTGTCCGACACGGGCTGTGGCATTCCCGAGGAGAAGCGCGAGGACGTGTTCAAGCCCTTCCTCGAGGTACACGACCTGACCAAGGGCGACGGCCTCGGGCTGCCCACCTGCAAGCAGATGGCCCTGCGCATGAACGGCGACCTCGACATAGACCCCGAGTTCACCAAGGGCACCCGCTTCGTGCTGGAGCTGCACACCTGATGCCGACCGGGCTTCGTATGAATCGACACAGCGGAACCGCAGCCTGTAGGTTCCGCATCCGCTAAAAAACTGGTTCAGGGCGTGCGCTCTGAACATCAAGGGCGACCGCTCCATTCATTAAGGGCGGCCGCCCTTAATCATAAGCACGCCCGCCCTACGACCATCGGGAGCCGCTCCGCCACCCACGCCGAGCGGCTCCTTACTCCTCGCCGAGCCGTTGTTTATCCCTCACGGAGGCACTCCGCACCATGTGCCGACACGCTTCGCACACTATGCCGACACGCTCCGCACGATGCGCCGAGCGTATTTCTTTAACCTTTCGACCAATATTGCCCTAAATCACTTTCGTGAGAAACGATTTTGATTGGCAATTCAAAAAAATATATTATCTTTGCACTCCAAATCGGCAGATATACGTCAGATGTCAGTCGAATCGTACATTCGGATAAAATACATAGTAAAATAACAATATTCTTATAAGCTAACAAAAGAAGATGAAACAAAGAATCTCGACATTGGCCATTTGGCTTCTTTCCTTGTGGTGTGTGGTGTCAGCAGCATCGGCAGCCGACGACATCGTTCCCGGGAAGGCTTACCGTATCACTAACCAGCACTATAAAGACAATCTCGCCCAGGGAACTGGCGGCGGCCTGATTGCCGCCACTCCTGATTTGGCAGACGAGGGCCAGGTATGGATAGTGGAGAAGCACTCCGACGGAGACGGCTTTGTAGTCCGCAACTATGCGTCGGGGAAAATGCTCAAGTCGCCCAATACCAGAAGCGGCCTATGGCTTCTGGCCAACGAATACGTGCCCGACCCGGAAAAGGGTGTGCTATGCTTCATCAAGAAAGATACAGGAATCGGAATATGCACCCGGTTCATGAGCGAAACGACATCTGAAAGCGATAATTATACATTCGTACATGAAGTGCCGGAGAAACTCATCAAAAGCTGGACCATCGTAGCCGCCGCCTCACAGTGGCAATTCTCAGAAGCCACCGAGATTAGCGCGGCAGACATAGAGGCCAGGCGGCAGACATGGGAGACATTCAAGCAGTATACGGTCGACAACGCGTTCAAGTCAATCTTCTCAGACGCGGCCTGCACGGTGCTTACACCGGCCTATGCCTCCAAGACGCCGGAAATGCTTGCCACCGACCCGAATGTGCTTGCCATTCCCGAAGTGTTGCGGCCAATGGTCTACAAGGCTCTTTCCGGCGACTGGTCGGAGACCGATGCCGTGACAGGCCTCAGCTGGGACAGCCGCCATGCGAAGCAGCTCCGCGTGATGATGGCCGAGCCATTCTCTGAAAGTAGCGGTGCGGCGGCTCTCGTAGGCACTCAGGCCCATGGCGATGTCAATAATCCCACCGGCATCATTACGGAAAAAGGGGAGAAACTCTACATATTCCTTGATGAGGAGCCGGCTCCGGGAGCGGAGTTCCGCATCGCCTCCCGTGTAGGCGAGGGAACGCCACTGATATCTATATGCAATACTGCCGACGGCATGGACCTTCACAAGGGCATGAACATCCTTGACTGTCCTGCGGACATGGGCAATGTCATCATCTATTACACCGTCAGAACCAATAACCGCAAGCTGGCCGTGACCGACTACAAACCCGTGAAGGTACATATTGAGGGCGGAGCACTCAACGGCTATTTCAACTATGAAGGAGATGAACTCTATCAGCCGGACACCAACGAGGACTGGTTCTACTATCGGGAACGTGCGCGCTACCCGATGTTCTGGCTTGTGTCAAAATACAACAGTCTCTTCATACACTTCTTCGATTTAGGCAACACCAAATGCCTGAAGAGCCTATGCTCCCCGGAGGAATACGAGGCAGGGAAATTCGACCTGCGCGCCACGATGAAGGCCTGGGACGAGATTTATCTTGCCGAAGCCATGATTATGGGCTGGCTTCCTGCCGAAGTGATTGAGGCGGAAAAAGCCGCTGGACGCTATTACTACGATATCCTTGATGGTGACCGCGTGGCGCGTGGCGACTATTACAAATATCTCAACAACCGTCATCTTGGCATGACCATGCGTGATTGTGGCTTCATGAACGCGACGTGGTGGCGCACGGCCTACAATCCCAGTACAATCAGCAGCATAATCCGGGAATTTCCGACCGGAGACATTTGGGGGCCTGCCCATGAGATGGGGCACCTCAATCAGGGGCCGATATGCATTGCCGGAACTTCGGAGGAGAGCAACAACGTGTTCTCCAACGTCGCTCTGTTCTACCGCGGGAAGCACAGCTCCCGTGCTGATTATCCCTCGGTGCAGCGGATGCGCTTCAACCGTGGCGACAATTTCCTTCAGCACGATGTATGGGGCACTACCAGAATGTACTTCCAGCTCTGGCTTTACTACCATGCCATCGGACATGACAGGAATTTCTATCCGCGTCTGTTCGAGTATCTCCGTCAGAATCCCCTGCGGCGCACATCTATCCCCGGAAAGGAAGGCGACGTAAATCCCATCACTGCAAAGGACGACCTTCTTCACTTCGCCCGAATGGCGTGTATGGCAGCTCAGGAAGACCTGACGGATTTCTTTGACTCATGGGGCTTCCTTGAGGTGCAGGACGGGTATTTTATTGATGATTACTCTCGGTATACGCAATACCTCACTGCTGAGGATATTGCGGAATGGCGTATGGAGATAAAGAGGCTTGCCGCTGAAAACGGCTGGAAGAAGAACCATGCGATAATGTTTATCGACGACCGCGTGGGCTCCGACAAGCAGAGTTACGCTTTCGATAATACGAAATGCGGAGCTATGGGCGGACTCAAGGACTATCGGGAGAATACCCCGGTGGTGGGTGAGTATATGTTTGTGCTCGTGGGCAACACCGTCACGGTGTCCGGCGCCACGGGCGGTGTGGGATTCTTAATCCGTGACGATGAGGGGTATCTGCTCGGATTTTCCAACGACCCAGAATTCGAAGTCAGCGACGAGGCGGTCGCTAAGATTAGTGAAGGCCGATACACATTCGACGTGGTGACACCAGACAACCGCCTCATTCCAGTTGTGGACGCTGTACATCAGGGCTCGCTTGAGCAGCGTCTGAAGGCTCTGGACGTACTGATTGAGAAGGCCGAAAGGCTCCTTGCCACAACAGACCCGACAGGCCGTAAGGTAGGATTTATCAGTGGAGAGTTCGTGGCATCCCTTCAGGAGATATTTGATGAGGTGAAGGAACTTCGCGAAACCAACGGCATCACTGTGGACAACAGCGTCGCACTCTATGATTCGCTTTATGCCCGCTACAATGAAGTCGCCGGCATAAAGGCCATTGCCGACAATACTGTGAAGGTAATACCGGGAGGTGTATATGTATTTACCGACAATATCTACCTTCGCGGCTACGGCATCGCCGCAAACGCGCAGGGTACTCAACTCCTGCAGGTGAAGCCGGAGGCTGTGGATATGAATGACGCCGCACAGCAGTGGCAGTTTATTTCGACCGACCAGAAGGATTATTACTATATACGGAACATCGCCACGGGTAAGTATGTCAACAAGGCACCCCGCGACCAGGGCATTGTGACGCTGGAGAGCGAGCCTATGCCTCAGCTTGTGATGTTCCGCGAACTGGGCGGCACATCGATAACCCCGGAAGGCAATGACCATAGTTCTCTCCATGCGGATAACAACAACCGCCTCACCCAGTGGGATTCGAGCGCGCCTGCCTCGCGCTGGGGCCTTACCCTGATAGATGACTGGGAATATGTAGGAGTAGTGGCGGATATTGAGGAGGTAGCCGAGAAATCGGAGGAGCTCATCACAGAGGCAGGAAACGTCGTTGAAGGCGAGAACGGTGAGCTCATCGTTGAGGTCAACCCCGACTACAATTACGTGACAGAGGATATGCTGCTCAATCTCTATCGTCTCCTTCAGCGGGCAAGAGAGCTTGGACTCTGGAGTCCAGCTCCGGCGCAGCAACGTGCGAAAGCTCCTGAAAATCCTGACGTGGATGAAATCCAGGAGCTCCTAAGCCAGATTGAAGAAGCGTATGCCATACTCCACGAGGCAATGACACGCAACCGCACCCTCCTTAAGGATGTCGTCGAAAAGACAGCAGCCTTGCTTGAGGAGCTCGGAGATGTCTCCGATTCGGTCGTTCCGATAGCCCTTACAGCCGAAAACCTCTCATCCAACGCACGCCACATGCAGGGAGGTTCGGACCAGTTCACCACCTGGGATGTGCTTCTTGACGGCAACCACAATACGTATTTCCACAGCACCTACGCTAAGTCTGATACGCCCGATGGTCTGGACCATTACGTAAGAATCGAGCTGCCGGAATCGGCAGCGGATGCCAAGGAGTATATATTCAGTTATGTGACCCGTAAAGGCAATGACTATCTCTGGACTCCAGTGGAAGCCACGCTTGCCGTAAGCTCCGACGGAGAGAACTGGCAGAGTGTTGCTGAACTGACCGATGAGCTTCCCACATTGTCTGAATTTGCATTTGAGTCAGCTCCATTGAGCCTGCCCTTAGGAACACGCTACCTTAGGTTTATGGTCCATAAGAACCGTCGCTCGCCTCAGAACGCAGCTTCCGATAAGTCTGGGGGACATGCTTATTTTGTCCTGAGTGAAATAGGATTGGCCAACTATGAGGTGTCGGTGTCTGCCGATACAGAGAGGTATCCACAGTCGAATCCAGAAATCCTCGGAGCCGCTCAGAAGGCATTGTTCGAAAGCCGACAGGTACTCGCCCGTCCGTACTCACGCAATCCTCGTTTCGACGCAGCTTATTACAATCTTTATCCGCTCTATGAAAGACTGCTTGAGATTTACGGCAATCCTGGTGGAGACAGTGGAATCGGGGAGATAGATGTGAAGGACGTAAAGAAAGGAGATGTTATCTACGGCATCAACGGCATTCGCGTCAGATTGATAACTGCTCCTGGACTCTACATCATAAACGGCCGTAAGGTCATGGTGAAGAAATAATGATTGTTGATAGACCGTAAAGATGAAGGCAAGGGAGAGGGAGATATATGCTGTTACACTGACGGGCTCGGCTGTGAATGCCGTCCTGATACTGCTGAAGTTCGTGGCTGGCATCGTGGGGCGAAGCTCGGCGATGATTGCCGATGCCGTCCACTCGCTGAGCGATTTCGCGTCAGACATCATCGTGCTGGTGTTTGTAAAGATTGCGGGAAAGCCCAAGGACGAGGGGCACGACTACGGGCATGGCAAGTTTGAGACGCTGGCCACGATGATAATAGGTGCGCTGCTGGTCTGTGTGGGCATAGGCATCATGGTGAGCGGCATCGAGTCCGTGGTGCGCAGCATCAGGGGTGAGGAACTGCCCCGACCGACCTTGCTGGCACTGGTCGTAGCCCTTGTGTCAATCGTGTCCAAGGAGTGGCTGTACCATTATACAATAAAGGTGGGCAGGCGAATAGGGTCGCAGGTGGTTGTGGCCAACGCATGGCACCACCGCAGCGATGCCTTTTCGTCGCTGGGAACGTTTGCCGGCATCGGCGGGGCCATGTTCTTGGGCGACGGCTGGCGGGTACTTGACCCGATAGCCGCCATCGTTGTCAGCCTGCTCATCGTGAAGAGCGGCTACGACATCGTGAAGCCTTGCGTCAGCGAACTGCTGGAGGCATCGCTGCCCGAGGCTCAGGAGACCGAAATCACCAGCCTTGTGATGAGCGTGCCGGGCATCGTGCTGGTGCATAATCTACGCTCTCGCCGCATAGGCAACGAGATAGCCGTCGACCTGCACGCCAAGATGGACGGCAGCCTGACCCTCACGGAGGCGCACGACAAGGCCACTGCCGCCGAGAATGCCATCAGGAGCGTGTTTGGCGAAAACTCAATCATTAACATTCACATGGAGCCTGCTTAGGGCTCTTCCACCTTTAATATGTTAAATGATGTTAGGATATTTGGATGTTACAAGCATTGTTCGTAATTTTGCAAACGGCTAACAAGATATGTAACATGAGTAAGATAGAGATAACATCAGACCAAGAGCGACTGGCGCGATTTGCGAAGGCGATGGGGCATCCCACCCGAATCGCCATACTGCGCTTCTTGGCTCAGCGCAATGAGTGCTTCTTCGGGGATATTCACGAGGTGCTTCCGATTGCAAAGGCTACTGTTTCCCAGCATCTGAGCGAGCTTAAGGATGCAGGACTTATTCAGGGCACCATCGAGCCACCCAAGGTGAAATACTGCATCCATCCCGAGAACTGGGCACTTGCCAAGCTGCTTTTCTCGCAGCTGCTTGACGACTGCTGCCCCTCAAAGAAGAATAGCTGCTGCCTGTAAGCGCTATTTTTTTACCCTATGTGTTCGTTATTCGGCAAACAACAATTAAACGGTTAAATATTTAAGAACATGAGAAAGTTAATGATGATGATTGCCCTTGCTACGGGGCTGACGCTATGCGAAGGTGTTAACGCGAAATCTCCCGAGAAGAACAGGGTGGAGGTGATTTACTTTCACGGCAAGCAACGCTGTGCAACCTGTATGGCTATTGAGAAGAATGCCAGAGAGACTGTGAACGCCATGTTTGCAGATGAGGTGAAGAAAGGCACGGTTGTGTTTAGGACTGTGGATATCTCTACATCGGAAGGCGAGAAAGTGGCCGACAAGTATGAAGTAACGTGGTCTTCTCTCTTTGTCAACAAGTGGAAGAACGGCAAGGAAGTCCGTAATGACATGACAGAGTTCGGCTTTGGTCATGCCCGTAAGAACCCCGACGGGTTTAAGAAAGGGTTGGCTGAAAAGATACGTCAATCGCTGAAATGATGGAGTGGCTACAGACAATGCTCGATGACAGCACGACTCCCGCTTTCACCGCCTTCCTGTTAGGACTGCTCACGGCAATATCGCCTTGTCCGCTGGCCACGAATATTGCTGCGATAGGCTTTATCGGCAAGGACATAGAGAGCCGGCGACGCATCTTCCTGAACGGAGTGCTCTATACTATGGGGCGTGTCGCTGCCTATACAGTTCTCGGCATCGTGCTTATCTCCGTCCTTAGGGAGGGTGCGAGCGTGTTCGGCATCCAGAAAGCCATAGGCAAGTGGGGTGAGCTGCTGCTGGGGCCGCTGTTGCTCATCATCGGGTTATTCATGCTGTTGGGCAATAGGCTGAACCTGCCGAAGCTCGGGTTTGGCGGGACGGGCGAAGGGCTTGCGAAGAAAGGCGGTTGTGGAGCCTTTCTGCTCGGCGTGCTTTTCGCAATGGCGTTTTGCCCTTCCAGCGGAGTGTTTTACTTTGGTATGCTGATTCCGATGTCGGTTACTGCCACTGCCGGATGGATGCTTCCCGTCCTGTTTGCCGTTGCAACCGCGCTCCCTGTGCTTGTCGTGGCTTGGATACTTGCCTTCAGTGTGGAGAAGGTCGGCGGGTTCTACGGTAAGATGCAAGCCGTCCAGCAATGGCTCAACGTCATCGTGGGTGTGGTTTTCGTCATCATCGGCATTTACTATTGCATTACAATGTATTTCTAAAAACAGATAACCATGTTAGACAACAAAGAAGAAAAGAAAGGTTTCTGGAGCACGCTGTTCGCTCCAAAGAAGAATTCGTCATGCTGCTGCGGCAGTCAGACTGAGGTTGTTCCCGAGGAGGTTGAGAAGGCCGATGCCCCCTCGTGCTGTTGCTGTTCGGCAGCCAGCGGAGCTAAAGTGATAAAAGTGCTGGGCACAGGCTGCTCAGGTTGCAAGGCACTCTATGCCACCGTGCAGGAAGCCGTGGCGCAACTCGGCATAGATGCAACGGTTGAGAAGGAGGAAGACCTCCAGCAAATCATGGCCTATAACGTGATGTCGCTGCCTGCTCTTGTCGTTGACGGCAGGGTGGTGTCTAAGGGGCAGAAACTTACCGTCGAACAAGTTAAGGAGCTGCTCAGATGATACAGGCTTTTGCTGACTGGCTCGTATACACGGTGTTCGGTATGTCGCCAGAGTCGCATTGGGGAAGTGCGGTCAACTTCTTCTTCTACGACACCATCAAGATAACCGTGCTGCTGTTCTTCATATCGGTGATAATGGGCATCATCAATGCCTATTTCCCGATAGACCGTCTGCGGCAATACCTGACGAGCCGTAACTTCTACGGACTTGAATATTTCTTTGCGTCAGTCTTCGGTGCGATTACTCCGTTCTGTTCCTGTTCGTCAATTCCGCTGTTCATCGGCTTCGTAAAGGGAGGCATACCGCTGGGCGTGACTTTTGCGTTCCTGATAACCTCTCCGCTCGTCAATGAGGTAGCCGTTGCCATGTTCGCCGGAACATTCGGATGGAAAGTAACGGGCATCTATATCGCAAGCGGTATCGTGATGGGCATGATAGGCGGCATGATACTTGGCAGGATGAAGCTCACCCATCTGCTGACACCTTGGGTGCGCCAGATTCAGGCGCAGTCGGAATCCGTGGCAATGGAGTGGGAAACCAAGCGGCTTCCGTTTATCAAGCGTCTGCCCACTGTTATCCGTGATGCGTGGGGGATAGTCAGGGGCGTATTCCTGTATATCATTATCGGCATAGCCATTGGTGCAGGAATACACGGGTTTGTACCCGATGAGTTCTTTGCGCAGTGGATGGGAAAGGATAATTGGTATGCCGTTCCCGTTGCCGTGATACTCGCTGTCCCGATGTATGCCAACGCTGCTGGTGTCGTGCCTGTGATACAGGTTTTCGTCACCAAGGGCATATCCCTTGGCACCGCCCTTGCCTTTATGATGGCGGTCGTGGGGCTGTCGTTGCCGGAGGCCACCTTGCTCAAAAAGGTAATGACGTGGAAACTCATAGGCATATTCTTTGGAGTGGTGACCGCCATCATCATTGTTTCGGGCTACCTGTTCAACTGGGTGATATGAGTTTGTCGCTAATCCCCCAGTCAGTTTTTCATTCTTAGGGAAAGAACCGTTTAAACTCTCGGAAAGAACCGTTCTTTCCCCTAGACGGAACCGTTCAAACTCATGGAAAGAGCCGTTCTTTCCCAGGGTAGGAGGTTTCCCTTGAAGACGGCCTCGTGCCTACGGCCGTTTCCTTCCAATGCCGTTGTACCACGGGTGGTGCGTGTAGGTCGTGTCGGCTTGCATCTGTTTCAGTAGCCGACGGGTGGTCTCGGGGTCAACCTTGCGTACTGCCTGTTCTTTCTGCTTCTTAGCCTCAATGATGTTTATCTGGATTATCATAAGGCCCCCAAATGCGGCAACTGGAAAATATAGCGCAGCGTAGGCTCTTAGTGGGCTGAACTTGCGCCCTGCGTAGTGCTCCATGATAGCCCTTTGCCTGTGCGGAGGCCATATCTTGCGCGGGAGCCAGAACGCCCAGATGAGCCCCAGCGAAATGACCAAGGCTATTGCATACAGGCGGAACACGCCGAGGTGGAGGAGAAGAAACATAAGGGGCATCATGACAAAGAATATGATATACCCTGTGAACATAGCTTCCCCATCCGGTCGACGGGGCTGTCCCTGATAATGCTCCTGCGCCTTCTCTCCGAGCCACCATAGGTAGTCGAAGAAGTAGACCTTATGCTTTTTGTACTCTTTCATGCGTGTTTATAGTGTCGTATATGCCAGTAAGTCCGCTCGTAGTGGACTATCCGCTGGCAAAATTAGTGCTTTTTCCTGACATTTCTCCCGTTAGGCACGAAAAAGTTGCCGTATATCAGTCTGGTGTGCGCAAAAGTTAGTATCTTTGCAACCAGAACTTTTACACGTTAAACCAATAAGGAGAAAGATGAAAAGCAACGAAAAGATTGTGGCAGCGTCCATCGTGGCGCTCGGTATCGTCGTGATGGGATTTGCCCTGCGAAGCGGTATCGTTACGTTCAAGGACATGGACAGAAGCGTCAGCGTGAAAGGTCTGGCTGAACGCGAAGTGATGGCCGACAAGGTGACGTGGCCGCTGATATACAAGGAACTGGGCAACGACCCTGCCGAGATGTACGAGACGCTGGAGAGGAAGAACAAGCAGGTGGTGGTGTTCCTGAAGTCGGCAGGCATCAAGGATGACGACATCAACGTCAACCCGCCCGTCATCAGAGACCGTCAGGCCGATAGCTACGGCAACGAGACCATGAGCTTCCGATACATGGCCACCAGCGTCATCACCGTCACTTCGTCCGAGGTAGACAAGGTGCGCTCCCTCATGCGCCGACAGGCGGAGCTGATGAAGCAGGGTATTGCACTGGTGACGGAGGAGTACGGCAGCAAGAGCATCGTCTATGAGTTTACGGGGCTGAACAAGGTTAAGCCTGAGATGGTGGAGGAGGCTACCAAGAACGCCCGCATCACGGCACAGAAGTTTGCCGATGACTCAGGCAGTTCCCTCGGTGATATAAAGAATGCCCAGCAGGGCCAGTTCTCCATCGACAACCGCGACGACAATACGCCTTACATCAAGAAACTGAGGGTGGTCAACACCATCGTCTACTCCCTGAAGTAGTCAGATACCTGCTGATGCCCATCACTGCCCAGCCTATCATCAGATAGGCTATTCTGCTCCGTAGAATATTAAGTATTTCCGTATGTTGTCTTTGATGTACTGAAGGTTGTGATGTCCTGGGAATATATGGTGCTCAACGCTGACCCCGTGTGCCCTTAACTTATCGGACAAGGATTTAGCAGTCTTGTTGAAACCGCCTTCATCTTGCTCTCCAGCATCCAGATACCATTGTTGTTGCTGATGGAGCTCCTCGTATCTGTCAAACGCCAGCGGATTGCTTGCATGGAATCTAGCCTCATCTCCATAATAGGGCACGTCGGATGCGTCCAGTTCCGCTTCTATGGCTGGCATGTGTCCTCCTATTCGGGAGAACAGCTCAGGGTATTGCAATCCGTAATGGGTGGCTGCAAACCCACCAGCCGATGCGCCCCCGACAAATCTATATTCCCTGTTGGGTATGGTCTTGAAATGACGGTCGATATAGGGAACAACCTCTTTAATGAAATAGTCCTCGTATCTGCCCATGTCAATCGTCATTCCATTTGCAGCCGCCCGACGCGGTACTTCTGATGTATTCAGCCCTCGGCTGTTATCCATTCTCGGACAGACTATCACCATCGGACTTATTTGCTTGGATGCTATAAGCCCGTCTGCTACCGATTGTATTCCCAATTCGGCCATAATGTCCTCGTTTCCGCTTCTTCCGTGCAGAAAGTAGAGGGCAGGAAACCTTACGTTCCCATCATAGCCGTCAGGCAGGTAAATAGAGAAAGGCATCTGCTTGCCCAGTGCGCCACTATGTATGCTGCCGTATTGAACCTCACTCATCGAGCTTGTCTTTTAGGAACTTGCCCGTCAGGCTGTTCTTGCAGTCGGCGACTTCCTCAGGCGTGCCGCATATTACCACCTCACCGCCGCGGTCGCCTCCGTCGGGGCCCATGTCAATGATGTGGTCGGCGCACTTGATGACTTCCATGTTGTGCTCAATGATGAGGATGGAGTGGCCGCGCTCAATAAGGGCATTGAAGGCGGCAAGCAGTCGCTCAATGTCGTGGAAGTGCAGGCCGGTGGTAGGCTCGTCGAAGATAAAGAGGGTGGGGTCTTGCTTCTCCTGCCCGATGAAGTAGGCCAGCTTGACACGCTGGTTCTCACCGCCCGAGAGCGTGGAGGAGTTTTGTCCCAGCTTGATGTAGCCCAGTCCGACATCCTCAAGCGTCTTCAGTCGGCTGACGATGGTCTTCTGTCCGTGCTCGCCAAAGAACTGCACGGCCTCTGAGATGGTCATGTTCAGCACGTCGTCAATGTTCTTGCCTTCGTAGCGGACGTCCAGAATGTCGTGCTTGAAGCGGTGGCCGTGGCAAGCCTCGCATTGCAGCACCAAGTCGGCCATGAACTGCATCTCCACCGTGATGACACCGGCTCCCTTGCACTCGTCGCACCGCCCGCCGTCGGCATTGAACGAGAAGTACTGCGACGTGAAGCCCATCTGCTTCGACAGGGGCTGCTCGGCAAACAGGTCTCGAATGGCATCGTATGCCTTGACATAGGTGGCTGGGTTGGAGCGTGTCGACTTGCCGATAGGGTTCTGGTCTACAAACTCCACGTGCTTGATGGCCGTGTAGTCACCCTCCAGTCCCCCGTATTCGCCTGGCGCGTCACACACCTCGCCTAAATGGCGCTTGAGGGCAGGGTAGAGTATGCCCTTGATGAGCGACGACTTACCGCTGCCGCTGACACCCGTGACCACGGTCATGACGTTTAGCGGTATCTGCACGTCAATGCCCTTCAGGTTATTCATACGCGCACCCTTGACAATGATGCTGTGGTTCCACGGGCGATGGCTTTTGGGAACGGGTATCTCATCTTCGTGCGTCAGATAGCGCACGGTATAGCTCTTGGGATATTTCTTCAGTGATTGCTTCTTGATGTCGGCAGCATGGCCTTCAAACACGACCTCGCCACCCAGCCGGCCTGCATCGGGGCCAACGTCAATCAGGTAGTCGGCAGCACGCATGATTTCCTCGTCGTGCTCCACAATAACCACCGTGTTGCCCAAGTCGCGCAGTTCTTTCAGCACATTGATAAGACGGTCGGTGTCGCGGGAATGTAGCCCGATGCTCGGCTCGTCTAATATATACAGCGAGCCTACGAGCGAAGAACCTAACGAGGTAGTCAGGTTGATGCGCTGGCTCTCGCCCCCGCTTAGCGAGTTAGACATACGGTTCAACGTCAGGTAGCCCAGTCCTACATCCAACAAGAATTGTAGGCGGGAGTTGATTTCCGTCAGCAGCCGACGGCCTATCAGCTGTTCTTGCTCCGTCAGCTCCACTTGGTCAAACCATTGCTTCAGTCGGACGACGGGCATCTGTACAAGGTCGCTGATGCTTCGGCCTCCTATCTTCACGTAGTCCGCCTCGGGCTTCAGTCGCGTACCGTGACACTTAGGGCATGTCGTCTTGCCACGATAGCGCGACAGCATGACGCGATACTGTATCTTGTACTGGTTCTCCTTCACCATCTGGAAGAAAGCGTCGATAGACACTTGGTCGTGAATGTCCTTCTTCTTGTCCGATGGCAGCCCGTGCCACAGCTGGTCCTTTTGCTTCTGCGTCAGGTTATAGTAAGGCTCAAAGATGGGGAAGTCATCCTTGGCAGCCCGACGGCAGAACTCGTCTTTCCACATCCGCATCTTCTCGCCGTGCCAGCACACTACGCACCCGTCGTACACCGACAGCGTAGTGTTGGGGATAACCAAATGCTCATCAATACCGATAATCTTGCCGAATCCCTGACACTCAGGACAAGCCCCCACAGGTGAGTTGAACGAGAACAGATTGTCTGACGGCTCCTCAAATGCCATGCCGTCGGCCTCGAAGCGCATTGAGAAGTCGTAGCAGATGTTGGAGGGCAGGAACATCAGACGGCACTCGCCCCGTCCTTCATAGAAAGCCGTTTCGGCAGAGTCCACCAATCGGGAGACAACATCCTTGGCATCGTCCACCGATAGGCGGTCGATGACTAAATAGAGTTGGGAGCCATTGCCCTGCGAGTGATTGGTGTCCGAATTGAGATAGTCGTCAATGCGCATGATATTGCCATCGACGGCCATACGGGCATATCCATTCTGTACATACAGCCTGAACTGCTGTTCCAGCGTGCGCCCCTCAGCCAAATGGATGGGAGCCATCACCACATATTTGGTGCCTGGTGCATACTGGCGTGTACATTCGATAATGTCTTCCGTCGAGTGCTTCTTCACCTCCTGTCCGCTAATGGGCGAATAGGTGCGCCCGATGCGGGCATAGAGCAGTCGCAGGTATTCGTATATCTCCGTTGTGGTGCCTACCGTTGAGCGAGGGTTACGTGAAATCACCTTCTGCTCAATGGCTATGGCGGGCGGTATGCCCTTGATGAAGTCGCACTCGGGCTTGTTCATGCGCCCCAAAAACTGGCGTGCATAGCTTGACAGGCTCTCCACATATCGGCGCTGTCCCTCGGCATAGAGCGTGTCGAAAGCCAGCGACGACTTGCCACTGCCCGATACGCCAGCCACCACTACCAGTTTGTTGCGAGGTATCTTGACGTCAACGTTCTTTAGGTTGTTGACCCTGGCCCCTTTTATCTCAATGTAGTCACTCATGTAGGTCTTTGCTTGCTTCAAGTGTTGAACGATAGCTCGTCCTTTCCTTCCACCTTATTTATATATATAGTAGCATCCGTCTGCAGGTCGCCGTTGACTATCAGTTCCGAGATGCCGTCCTCGATGTAGCTTTGGATGGCACGCTTTAGCGGGCGGGCACCATACTGCACGTCGTAGCCCTTTTCAGCCACAAACTGCTTTGCCTCATCGCTTAGCTCTATGTGATAGCCCAGCTCGCCAATGCGCTTGTACAGTCCCTTCAGCTCTACGTCAATAATCTGCTTGATGGCTGCCAAGTCCAGTTGGTCGAAGGTGATAATCTCGTCCAGACGGTTCAGGAACTCCGGCGAGAACTGCTTCGACAACGCTTTCTGCACTATCTGACGGGCGTGCTCCTTGTCCTGCTCGTTTAGCATCAGTGCCGATGTCGACGTGTTGAAGCCTACGCCACGCCCGAAGTCCTTCAACTGGCGCGTGCCAGCGTTGGATGTCATAATGATGACCGTGTTGCGGAAGTCGACAAAGCGGCCATTGCCGTCGGTCAGTCGACCTTCGTCCAGCACTTGCAGCAACAGGTTGAACACGTTGCCGTGGGCTTTCTCTATCTCGTCCAACAGCACGATGGAGTAGGGGCGACGGCGCACCCGCTCCGTCAGCTGGCCACCCTCCTCATAGCCTACATATCCCGGAGGCGCACCAATCAGTCGCGACACGTTGAACGACTCGGTGTATTCGCTCATGTCTACCCGTATCAGTGCATCAGCCGAGCCGAACATAAACTCTGCCAGTTTCTTGGCCAGATAAGTCTTGCCGACACCCGTCGGGCCTAAGAACATGAACGCACCAATGGGATGGTTGGGGTCTTTCAGTCCTACTCGGTTGCGCTGGATAGCCCGTACCATCTTGTCGATGGCCTTGTCTTGGGCGATGACCTGACCTTTCAGTTCCTGCGCCATGCCTTTCAGTCGGATGCCCTCCTCCTGTGCCATGCGCTGTACGGGCACTCCCGTCATCATCGATACCACGTCGGCTACCTCATCAGCCGTCACCGTTTGGCGCACATCAGTCTCGCCGTCCAGCCACTTACGATTCAGCTCTTGCAGTTCGCGCTCCAGCACCGTTTGCCTGTCGCGATAGCCTGCTGCCAACTCAAAGTTCTGGTTGCTCACGGCCTGTTGCTTCTTCTCCGTCACGCGCTTGATTTCCTGTTCCTTCTCTGTAATCTCAGGCGGTATGTTGGCGTTCTTCAGGTGTACCCTCGAGCCAACCTCGTCCAGCGCGTCGATAGCCTTGTCAGGCATAAAGCGCTCCGTCACGTAGCGGGCTGTCAACTTGACACATGCTTCCAAGGCCTCGTCCGTATAGCTCACGTGGTGGTGGCGCTCATAGCGGTCGCGCAGGTTGTGCAGTATCTCCAGTGTCTCCTCGTTGGTTGTCGGCTCCACCTGTACCTTCTGGAAGCGGCGCTCCAGCGCACCGTCCTTTTCTATTGAGTTGCGATACTCGTCCAGCGTTGTCGCACCGATGCACTGGATGGTGCCGCGAGCCAGCGCAGGCTTCAGGATGTTGGCAGCATCCATAGAACCCGGTGTCGAGCCGGCTCCAATCAGCGTGTGTATCTCGTCAACGAAGACGATGATGTCGGGGTTCTGCTCCAGTTCCTTTACCAGCATCTTCATGCGCTCCTCAAACTGGCCACGATACTTCGTGCCCGCCACGATGCCCGTCATGTCGAGCGTCACCAGTCGCTTATTGAATAAGGTGGGCGAACAGTGACGGCTGCTGATGAGCTGGGCCAGTCCCTCCACGATGGCACTCTTGCCCACACCGGGCTCGCCAATCAGGATGGGGTTGTTCTTCTTGCGACGACCCAGTATCTCAATCACGCGCTGAATCTCCCGCTCGCGTCCTACGCATGGGTCGAGCTTACCCTCGGTTGCCTGACGGGTCAGGTCGGTACCGAAGTTGTCAAGCACGGGCGTTTTCGACTTGGGCTTCTGCTGCGTCGTTGTCTGTGTACTGTCTGCCGACTGCTGCGAGTTGCTTGCACCGCCCGTTTGCTCCTGCTCCTCGTACTCTTCGTCGGGCAGCCCTATTCCGTTCTTCACACTGAGCAGTGTCAGTGCATCTTCGTAGTTCATGTTGTTCATTTCTAATACGTGTTTAGCCCCGTTGTCCACGTGGTCGTGCAGGATAGCCAGCAGCAAGTGCTGTTCCTCTACACGGGTGGTGCGCTGCAGTCGTGCCTCCAGCACGGCCAGCTTCAGAATGTTGCTGGCCTTCTCGTTAAGCACTAAGTCGCTGGTGTGAACGGGCATTCCTATCTCGTCCTCTCTGACGCGCATTTCCAGTTCGGTCTTAACCGTGTACGGGTTGATGTCCAACCGACGGAACACTTCCTGTATGGGGCCTTCCTTCATGCGCATCAGTCCCAGCAACAAGTGCTCGGGACCTACGCTGCGACTGGCCAAGCGGGTGGCCTCTTCGCGCGAGAAGGCGAGTATCTCTGATACTTTTGGTGAAAATTGACTGGTCACTCTTCTTTACTATATTGATGACAATCTTACTACTTACAAATTCCGTGCCAGAAACAGCTTGTTGGTAATGCCAGCCGGCAACTCTGCCTCATAGTGCGTTACCATTATCATGGTCTTGTTACGTCGCTGGCAGAATGTCTCGATGATGTCCTTGGCCAGCCGTCGGTTCCAGAGGTCCAGACCGTGCAGTGGCTCGTCGAGTATCAGCAGCTGCGGGTCTTTGACGAAGGCCCTTGCCAGCAGCACCAACCGCTGTTCGCCACTCGACAGTTGCAGGAACCGCCGTTCTGCCAAGTGCCCGATGCCAAAGATGTCGAGCCACCATCGGCAACGCTCATAGTCCTGTGGGTTCGGGACGGCATAAAGCCCTATCGTTTCCATCAGTCCGCTGGCCACGACACGGATGGCCGGCAGGTCGCGCTTATAGGAGCGGTGCATCTCGGGCGATACATATCCGATGTGCTTCTTGATGTCCCAGATGCTTTCGCCCGACCCACGCGGACGGTCGAACAGGGTGATGTCGCAGGCATAGCTCTGCGGGTTGTCGGCACACACCAGTGACAGCAGGGTCGACTTGCCACTGCCATTTTGTCCTGACAGTGCCCATCGCTCGCCGTTCTTAACCGTCCAGTTGAGGTCTTTCAGTATGGTGCGCTCACCGTAGCGGATGCTGACCTCCTTCATGTCGACCACCGTTTGGCAGTCGTAGTCGTTATCGTGATAGGGCAGACTGAGTATTGCCTGCCGCTTCTCATCGCTCAGCACGTGGGGCGGAACAGGTTGCTGTTGAGCGTAATAGGCCGCAGCGTTAGAGTATTCCTTGTTGCCCTCTATCTCGATTACCTTGCTTACGAAATCGGGGATGTCGTCCGTCTTTGATAGCACCAGCATCACCTCCATGTCGCGCTCTTGGGCTAACGTCAGCAGCAGCGCTTTCAGCTGGTCGCGCGTCTCAGCGTCCAGCCCGATGAAGGGGTTGTCCATGATGAGCAGCCGAGGGTTGGCAAACAGCGTCTTCGTCAGCTGGAACTTGCGCAGCTCGCCACTCGACAGCGTGATGACATACTTGTCTAAGAACTCCTCCATGTGGAACAGCCTGTATAGTTGTTGCTGCAGCTCGCGCCTCTCAGGCGTGTCGTCACCCGCCAGCCGGTAGGCCCGCTCCAGCAGTTCGCCCACGGTTGGTGTCTCGTGGTCAATGTCGTGCTGGTTCCAGCGCAGCTGTAAATAATATTGTCCGTCTACGTTCACTCCGTATGAGTCGGTAAAGGCAATATATCGTACACGGTCAGAGGCCAGTCGCTTGCGCAACTGGTCGATGTACAGCGTCTTTCCGCTTCCGTTCCGTCCTACGACGGCAGTTACTTTTTGCATGTCTTGCTTATCTTGTCTTGGTTCTTTGTCACGAAATCCTTCCACCCCTTGTAGTGTGCCTGACTCTCTGGGCGGTTCATCTGCATATAGTGGCAGTAGGCTGCCCCCAGCGCATCGGTGGCATCCATGAACTTGCCCAGCGCCTCCTTGTCAAACTTCAGCAGTCGTTGCAGCATACCAGCCACCTGTTCCTTCGATGCCGCACCGTTACCCGTAATGGCCATCTTGATTTTCATGGGGGCGTACTCGTGGATGGGCACCCCGTGGTGAATGGCAGCGGCTATGGCCGTGCCTTGGGCGCGCCCCAGCTTCAGCATCGTCTGCACGTTCTTGCCGAAGAACGGAGCCTCGATAGCCATTTCGTCGGGCAGGTAGGCATCGATGATGCCCGTCACCCGCTCGAAGATGTGTCCCAGCTTCAGGTAGCCGTCGCCAAACTTACGCAGGTCGATGACGCCCATCGTAACCATCTCTGCCCGTCCGTCCGTCACTTTGATGATGCCGTAGCCCATCAGGTTTGTTCCAGGGTCGATGCCCAGTATTATCTTTTCCATAATCAACGTGCAAAGATACGAAAAAGCGACCGAAACGCCAAATTTATTGCTTTGTTTCGTGTCGGGTGTGAAATATGCAAAGAAAGTTTGCGCGGTTTCAGGGAAAAAGCGTACCTTTGCAGCAAAGACCGCTACGGCGGCATCATTCATTGAAGATAAATCGTTAGAAGATATGGCAATAGCAATTCGCTCGATACCTACGCTTTATGGTGAGGATGCTGAACGCTTTCTGCTAAAGGCAGAAGAGGCAGAGCAGAACTCCCAGCGTACAAACATTTCGCATAACATCTCGCTTGTAAAGGACTTCCTTCGCAAGCAAAACCTATAGTGCATCGTGAATCTTGAAGAGCTACTCTCACAGTGCACCCTTGAACGTGTGTCACCATCCATGCTTGAACAGTGTGAACCGTTTTCTTGTGGGCATGAAGACCTTGATGACTTCTTTCGCAATGACTACAAGCTATATGCTGACAAGCTTTTGGGCAAGACATACGCTTTTCGGCGTATAGATAATCCTGCGGAAATCGTGTCTGTCTTTACGCTCTCCAACGATGCAATCCGCATCAAGCAGCTTCTGCCAGAGGACAAGGAGCAGATTGGGTATGTTACAGAGAATGGAGAGAAGAATCTCCGTCGCTTTCCCGGTGTGCTCATTGGCAGACTGGGCACCAACAGAACCATTGCTGGCCAAGGCTATGGCACCGCCGTCATGGACTTCATCAAGGCTTGGTTCCGAAGCGATGAGAACAAGACGGGCTGTCGCTTCATTATTGTGGATGCACACAACAACCCTGCCACGCTTCACTACTACGAGAAGAATGGCTTTCACTACCTGTATTCAGAGGAGGTTAACGAGGCCAAGTCGATGGGTTTGAACGTCAAGCGTGCTGACACACTTCCGCTAAATACCCGCTTGATGTATTTTGATTTGATTGATATAGTATAATAATTGAACTCTTGCTCCCTAAAATCTTGTAATGCGTTATCTGACATTGAAGATGGTATGGCCAAAGGTTGACGACGGTGTTACCACACATGGGAAACACCGTCGTCAATAGCGCAGACAGAAATGTTATTAATGCTGTGAAGTAATGCCTCTTATATTTTTGAACTTATTCCAAGTAACACTCTTCTTGTATGCAGGTAGGCTGGCAGCAGGAACATACAGCGTTACATAATTGGAACTATCAAAAATTTCGTCATCCTCATATCCTGTTTCTGGAACATTTGTCGCCTTGCAGGTTACGGTAGTAAGTCTTTTTATACCACTAAACGCCATACTTCCAATGAACGTCACACTATTGGGGATTGTAATTGATTTCAAGTTAGAGCAGTTATTGAACGCATACCCTCCGATACTCGTTACACCATTCCCGATAGAGACTGAGGTTAGGCCAGAGCAGTCGGCGAACGCACTATTCCCAATGTATGTTACGCTATTGGGGATAATGATTGATTTCAGGCTAGAGCAGCCCTCGAACGCCATTCTCTCAATGTATGTTACACTATTGGGGATAGTAACTGATTTTAGACTAGAGCAGTTAGCGAACGCACATCTTCCGATGTACGTCACGCTTTCTCCCCAAATATATTCCTGTACTTGCTTACCAAAGATTTCTTCCATTTGAATCTCTGCAAGGCCATAATCTTTTGATACTATCTCATTGCTATTCAGTATGACTTTAGTCAGAGCCTTGCAAACCTCGAACGCATTTTCTTCGATTTCCGTCACACCTTTTCCGATAGTAACTGATTTCAGGCCATCGCAGCCAAAGAACGTTTTTTCTCTGATGCACTTCACCTTGTTGGGTATGGTGATTGATGTCAGACTAGAGCAACCGGCGTATTTGTATATAGCTTTATATCAGTGATTTGTGAGTTAAACGATAGAAAAGTAGCGATGGCGATTTGAGAAGAGAAGAAAATGATAAAGATTTAACAGATTTAACTTTTATAAACCACCAAGCAAAGAGAAAATAAGAAAATTCTTGATGCAAGAGAACGGTAAGACGGAACATTAACGACAAATGCAGCGTAGTTACAGGAGCTACGCTGCATTTGTCGTTATGAGGATATTGACTATCAGTTCACTTTCATAATCTTTTTGTAATAATAACCAGATGAAGTGTGTATCGCTACGACATAGACTCCGGCAAGCAACGACGAGACGTCTATTCCTGCATCTGTATAATGCTCTGTGGATAGTGCTACTATTCCATTTGCAGCCAGAATTTTTACGCCCTTTATTTCGTCGACGTTACCGTTGATATACATTGTACTCCGAACTGGGTTAGGATATATATTAAACGAACCGACAGAAGGATTATGGATGCCTGTGCTGGATGCTGTTGCATGCAGCTTGTATGGAGCGGTTACCGTTCCTGTTTGCATACCGTCAAACATTATCGCCTCTGTTACAGGGAATATGTTTGTCGTGGCATTTTCGTATGCCTTAAACGAAACTTTCTCATTGTCTGCCAATGTACCATGAATTGTCAGATACAGCAGCCCATCAATGTACGTTCCTATACCACGACATTCGTTACCCGCAAATGCACCCACCGTATAGACACCTTCAATAGCCTTTTCGTCATCAGTATAGAGTTCGGCAATCATCGTGGTATTATCCCGATAAGCATGTATGTCATAATTCCATGGAGCAGCAGACGACCTTGCTCTGCGACTGGCATTTGCGGCATTCTCAACAGAGAATACACGAGTAACAGGATAGGTAAACTGTTTGCTTTCGGCTGCATAATACATATAGCCCTCTCCGGGTTTCATGGATGTCAGTGTCCCTTTCCAGACGCCACCGTTATATACGGCGAAACCATCCTGCGCTTTAATAACATCATTCTCAGAAGGAGACACATTGGAAAGGGCATCTGTCAAAGTCTTTTCGCTTACAGGCAGATAGCCAATCCAGTTCCATCCTTTTTGCAAAGAGATTGGCGTGTTTTCCGGCCGGTAGGCTACACCGTTCCATTGTCCTGATGCGGATTGATCCATCTTCAGTCTATATGACTCTTGTGGGGAAATTGTTGTCAGAGAACCGCTGAAACCGTTATCTCCCTTTATGAGTTCGCTGTTTCGCCCCTCCATCAAATACACATCGTCAAGAACAGGATTCAGGAATCCTTCTGCACTGTGGTATTTTGCATCCGATAAATTAGAGGACACCCAGTTCCATCCTTTTGCCAAATCCATCTGCAAGTCAATTCTATCCGTCATCTGAACGCGATAGGCTTGCGATGGCTCGGAGAAGCAGGCACCATTTGATACTGCTACATAGTAGATGCCGTCTTCATCGGGCGTGAACTTCTGTTCCGTTGCCCCTTCAACAGGTGTACCGTTCTCGCGGAACCACTGATTACCTTTTGCTGCGGATGAAACCAACGTGCAGACACCCTCGACAGACACCGTGGGCTTTTCTGAGATAGGCAGAACAGTCAGATTCAGCACGAACACACTGTCGCACATGTATTCATTGCTTTTGGAGAAACGATACGTTCCTGTCTTTTCACATTCTTGCCCGAAAAAGTCATAAATGTCACCCTCGCAAATACTCACATTCAGTGTGTCCACATCTGGCTTTATCAGCACCTTCTCTAAACTCAGGACAAATGCCTTGGAGAAAGAAAGCCCTCCTTCGTCGGTCGTGCTGATTCGTACCTTATAGATAGTGTCTTCTGCACATTTGAAACACCCTTTTGCCTGTAGCTGGGTTCCTGTTATTTGGAACATATCATTGTGAATGGCTCCGTCACCCTCGGCCAAGGCATAGGTGAAAGTGCCGTCCTCAATGTCTTCGCTGCTCAGTTCGGCGATGAAACCACCGACAGCAATATCATCTTGGAAGATGCTGTCTGAAAGGGCGATGTCTGTTGGAGCGGCATTGATGTTGATGACCAGATCAGGTTCTTCCTTCAACGGCTCGCGATTCCCCACGTTGTCCTCGGCTATCGAATAGAAGCGGTATTGGTGTCCCGATTCTGCCTCAAAGTCTATTACCGTGTCAACAGGACAAACTGCAACTTCTTCGTAGATGCCGAAGTTATTGGCCTGATAGAGCAGCACTCGTTTCAGACCTGAACCACCCTCGTCATCAGTGGCCTGCAGGGTGAGGTGGTAGAGGTGTTCGTTCTTCGAGTCCTGACGTGCCTTTACCTTACTGGTGGGCATCCCTGCATCGATGGTGTTACGCCAGCGGTTAGTGGGAATGGTGTCATTCTGGTCGAACACGATGTTCGCCATAATGCTGATGGTGTCACCCGTCTTCAATGCTTTGTTGGGTATCAGTTGGAACTTCACGAAACCCTCACCCACATGGGTGCTGTCGTTTACCGGCAACATTCCCCTGTCCACCTGCCACGGATTATATCCCGTTTCCGGGTCAATAGAACTGAATGACCAAAATGCCTGTTGTTTTATTACATCAATGCCTGCTGTCAAATCGACATAGATGTGCATCGAATCACGCAAGTCCAGACGGTTCTGATAGGCGGCAGGCGCATCGTCAATGTTCCACGACATATTGGCAAAGCCATACGTTCCCAGTCCGAAGCCCTTCATTTGTGCTTTATCATTAAACGTAAACCTCACATCCACCTTCTGCGCATTAGCCGTAGCAAACTCAGGGTCGTTCTCAAAGAAAATGGTGTAGTTCAACACATCGTTGATGCTTACCCACCGAATACTATCATCATAGCCTGTAGGACCGATGATTTCATTAGGATCGGCTGAGATACCGCCAGAGGTAGAGGTGTCATCGAGTGGGTCTTGGGGATGGTCAGGTGGTGGAGGAGGATTATGATCCCCTCCATCGCACTCTCTCTGAGCATATCCTGCCGTGAGGCATAGTAACATGGATATAAATACTAATATTCTTTTCATATTTGTCTATTTTATACAAACTTCATTACTATTTTAATAAAAATATATCTATTATATCATTGTTGGACTCCTGCATGATCCAAACAGCCAGCATTCCTGTATATGAGATTTCCGTGAGGATTAATTACTAATTTGACAATTAAATCTTCCAGTTTTAGAATCGTATGTACAAGGAGGGTCTTTGGGTGAGTCACATTTGTTTGGTGGATCATGCGGTAATGGTTTCTTATCTTTCCCGTTACATGCCCCAAGAACATTCTCTATACAATTACCATCGTCATCATACCAATATATCTCATCTTCATGATTACGACCGCCAGCAGGTTGAGAAGACAAATCCAGTCCCCATCCTACAGGACCAGCATAATTTAACGGATTGGTTAATTCGTCCGCCATTGCTTGGCCAACACCTGCCATTAATGCACCTAACCCCAACATTCCATTTCTGAAATTCTTTTGTGCTTTTGGATCAAATATTGACCAATCTTTCTTATTATATACCTCTGCACTAGTTCTTCCTTTTGGAGCATAAACTCTTTTCGCCATATCTCCTCCCAATTTTCCCCTAGCATTATTGATTCCTAAGTGTGAAAAGAAATTGTACCAATTAACCAATCCATATGGATCATAAAATTTAATGGGATTATTAAGTACATATATATAGTCATTCATTCCGCTAACATATCCCCAAGGATCTTTACTTACGAAGCGTCCTATACAAGGGGAGAAATAACGAGCACGAGAATAATAGAGGTTGATTTTGGTGTCATATTCACGACCTGTAAAAAGAATATCATTCCCGAATGAAGATTGTGGCAACTTGTTTCCTTTAGAATCATACATATTCGACAATCCATAAGCATCATAATATATACTTTCAATCGTCTCTCCTTGATTATTTGAAACAAACAATGTAGAACCTAGGAAATTTGTATGGTAATAATATGATTCACCCTTGATATTCATCTTAATAATTTCATCTATATTATCTCCATATAAATACGAAGTGTTAAAACCATTCACCACCTCTTCCACCATTTGGTCGCCCACATAATAAAATAAAGTGTTATCTTTTGCTATACGTCGACCTAGGGCATCGTACTTGTAAGTGCCAACGTTCTGATCAACGGAGACGAGCTTGTTGTTGAGGTCGTAAGCGAAGGTGTGTTTGTCGTCGTTGATCATATTTCCGTTGTCGTCGTAATGTGGGGTGAAGTTAAGTCCGCCCGTGATGTTGGTGTATGCATTTACGTTGTTCGATGTGTAGTTGGTGACTATGCCGTTCTCCAATACCTTGACGCGGTTGCCGAGGAGGTCGAACTGATAGGACTTATCTACGGTGGTACCGCGCTTGAACGAGGTGAGCTGGCTAATGACATCGTAGCCGTAACTCTCAGTGCGGGCCTCGTCGAGCATGTCCTTACGCTCGGTCATGTTGCCGATGGCATCGTAGGTCATCTGCAGGTTCATGATGTCGTGGTCTGCCACGATGGAACTGAGCCAACCATTCTCGTTATAGCCGTAAGTGGTGGTGATGCCGTTAGCGTAGCCTTGGGTGGTCTTCTGTCCGGCAGCATTGTAATCCATCGTCACCACCTCGTCACCATTTTGCAGAATGGAGGTGATGAGATCACGGGCATTGAGTTGCTCTACCACCTTCATGCCAGAGGGATAAATCAGCGTGCGCTTACCCGCTGCCACATCATAACTATATGCCGTAACCTTACCGTTCAAGGTTTCGTTGAGCAATCGTCCAGCCTTGTCGTATGTAAACGTAACCGTAGCATCCTTATTGACAGTAGAAAGCATTCGGCTGATGGCATCATAGGTATATTTATCCGTCGTACCATCAGGATAGGTCTTGGTGAGCAGATTGCCTAACGGGTTGTAAGCATACTTAAACTCATGCCCTGCACGGTCTTTTGAAGCCACGACATTGCCCAGTTCATCGTAAGTATATTGCAATGAAGCACCGTTGGCAAAGGTGATGACGGTATTTTGGTTCAAGACATCGTATGCGTATGTCGTGGCATTCCCCTTGGCATCAGTGGCTTTTATCAGGTTTCCGTTGGCGTCGTACTCGAACTGCGTCTTAGCATTGAGGGCATCCGTATGGGTGAGTTGCTGATTGAGTGAGCTATAGGTATAGGTCGTAGTATTGCCTTTGGCATCTGTAACTGTCAGCAGATTAGAATTTCCGTCATACGCATACTTTGTCGTTGCCCCGGAAGGCAATGCCTCCGATATCTTACGATTCAGTGCATCGTAAGTATAAGTCATCGTGCGGTCAAGACCATCGGTAACGGTGAGTTGGTTACCGTTGCCGTCGTATGTGTATTTGGCGATGACACCCATGTTGTCGCTCAACTCCTCTATGCGATCAAGACGGTCATAGAAATAGTTCAGTACGTTACCGTTTGGCTGGAACACTGCCGTCAAGTTGCCCTTGGTGTCGTAGTCGTATGAAGTTGTCTCGCCCTCACCGTTGGTTTGGGTAAGCAGTTTGTTCTTCTCATTCCAAGTAAAGGACTGCACGATTCCCAACGGATCTTTCACGCTCAACACGTTACCCTTGCCGTCATACGTATAAGTATAGACACCGCCCTGCGGATCTGTCTGTGTCAGTACATTACCCAGTGCATCGTAAGTGTAGGCACGAATCTGGTTCTTGGCGTTCTTCACACGCACGATGTTGCTCACCTTGTCGTAGCTGACGGTGGTCGTGTTGCCGAGAGCATCCGTCTGCGACGTGATTTGGTTGTTCTTGTCATAGGCGTAGGTCGTGGTATTGCCTCGCCCGTCAACCAAGGATGTGATGTTACCACACAGGTCATAGGCATAGGTGGTGGTGTAGCCCGCAGCGTCCATCACCTTTTGCGTTGTCCCATCGGCATTGTATGTCGTCTGCGTCACGTTGGCATTGGCATCTGTCGTAGTCAACGGCCACCCCTTGTCGTTATAAGTAAACGAGTTGGAAAATCCGAGTGACCCGTTCAATGAAGTCAGATTACCCTTGCCATCGTAGGTAAAACGGTAGGAATTGCCGTTCTTGTCAGAGAACGAAGTCACTTGGTTAAAGTCTGTATCGTAGGTGTAACGTTCCGAATTGCCCAAGGCATCGGTCAGCGAAAGCATATTTCCCCGGTCATCATAAGTGTAGGAAGTCACGTTTCCGTTGGCATCGGTGCGCTTCACCACATTGTCATTGTCATCGTATTCCAATTTCGACTGTATGCCACAGCAGAGCCCCACTTTCTCAATGACACGGCCTTTATCGTCCCAACGATAATAGGAATACTGGTTCTGCGGAGCAGTGTAGTCAATGAATACCGTACGTTCACCCTCGTAGCGGATAGACTTGTCGCTGACATCGGTCTTCATACGGCTTACCATACCACCGGCATTATAGGCAATGAGTGTCTTGTGGCCGTTGGCATCGGTAATCTCATTGATACGATTCTGCTTGTCATAGCCGTAAAGGGTGCTGTTGCCCATGGCATCGGTGCGTTTCTTTAGACGACGCAAGCCGTCGTACTCGTATGTGACGGTGCCATTGTGGAAACTGGCTGTTGCCGAAACAAGCAGGCCGTCGCGATAACTCAAATTGACGGTATGCCCCACAGCGTCCTGAATCTTGGTAAGCAAAGAATCCGTATAGGTCAATGTTGTCTTGTTGCCGTTACGGTCGGTCATTGCCGTCAACTTGCCATACTTCGGGTCATCGAAATAATATTTCTCGCCCGTCTTTTCTGTAAGCACGAACTTGTTGTATTCGTACTCCTCGACCTTGCTGAACACTCCGGCAGGTGCCTGATAATCCTTGCCGAACTTAGCGTAGGTGTCAGTACGTCCGTCACCCGTCTCAATGACCACTCCGTCTATCTCGTTGATGCGATAGCGCATCTCATAGCCCAAAGAGAAGCCGAGACCGTAGCCATAGTCGGCACCTGTAGCCGAACTGTTGTAATAGAATCGCAGCTGCATGGGCATCTGCGTGTTCTGCGTCTCCATGTCCGTCTGTCCAAAGAACAGCACACCGTTGTAGCTGTTCACCCACAGGCCGTTAGGGCCTGCAATTTTCGGACGGATGATGTTCTGTCCGACGGCTGCAACCATGTTGCAGCACATCAGACAGGCAGTGATGATGATTTTATGCTTGATATTCATTTTTATTTTACCAGATAAATGGTTAGATTACTGTTGTTGGAAATCTGATACATAAAGATGTTGATGGTCTTTTGTGTTCCCGGGGGAATGGTCTTATACCCGCGCGTGTCGCTCTCAGTATCGATAGGCAAACTGAGTACGGACTGGTGTTTCTCCAGACCCTCGATTGTCGTTGCCAGATAGCCATTGTCGATAACAAGGATGAGGTCGTAGAGTTCACAGTCGGTGTTGCCTCCGTTGGCATACGAGATGCTGACAGGGGCATGACTGCCCACACGAACCACATTGGGCGCATCAATCTTGGCACCGAGATTTACCGATGCACCGGGAATGACCCTAAAGCCCTTGGGCAGCGTGGACAACGTGCCGTCCGGCAGTTCTGACACCACATCATAGGCACCTGTCTGGGCATTGTTCAGATTGAACGTGACACGCGAACGTGTCATACCGTTGAAAGTGACAGCCTCGGCGGGAATCACGGTCTGGTCAAGTTTCAGCCGGAAATCCATGATACTGTCGAACAAGGCACCATTGACATCAGTTGAAATCCAGCCTCCTGTACCACCTTCGCTAATGCTCAGTGTCGTGGCTCCGAAGTTGATATCCTTGGCGGTAAGCGTCATATCTGTGGAGACAGGCTGCTGACTGCTGCCGCTCAGATGGAACACATTTCCCGTAGAATTGACAAGAGCGGCGTTGTCCTGTGCCAGAATGTAGTAATTTCCAGCTTTTACATTCGGGATGAGCACCTCTTGCTTCGTCCCGTCCATCGCATTCGATGCAAAATTGTATTTTGCCGTAGTCGGCACTTGCTCATAGGCCGCGTAAAGTCCTGCGGCAGCACCGGCTGGATGGTCAAGATAGAAGCCTACCGTCTTGCCCTCATAGCCACAGGGGATGTTGAGTTTGTAATAACCCGACGTGGTGAATGAGGCCGTGCCGCCCAGATTGATGGTATTGAACGAGAGTTTGGTCGTAGAACGCATCACGCCAACATTATTATCCAGATTCTGTTCAGCCACGGTGCGAGTGCTGTTGGTCTTCACTATCACGTAATAGTCACCTTCGGGCATGTTGGTGATTCTGCCGGTGGCATTGCGCGTCACGGTATTGCCTGGCTCAATGGTCACATTGCCGGAAACGACACCCACCATGACATCCTCCAGATCCCATCGGTTGCCCTTGGAAAGATAGATGACGTCGTGCAGATTGGCGGCAGCCGGATATTCACCTACGTTTTTAATCTGATAGCTGACGGTTACGTCTTCGCCCGCCTTGACAGTTCCAGGAGCCGTAACGCTGATTACAAGAAGGTCTGCAGGAGTATCGGCGGATCCGTTGATAAAGACGGGAATGCCTTTTGAATTGTTGTTCTCGTCTTCCTCTACTATGGCATCGGCAGCATCGGTCACCACAAACAGCAGGTAGTTGCCTTGCACGTTCGCGGGGATTGTGAATGTCGCTTCACTGCTGTAGTCTGCACCCACATCCAGTGTTCCGACATGTGCCTTGCTGCCCAACTGTATGGCATTTTTTGTGTTCAAGACGGTGCTGGCAGACAAATAGTAGGTGTCGCTCCACTTGTTGCTGCGGGTGGCACTCTTACCGATGTTCCTGACATTGGGCTTCACCTTCATGGGCTGGCCGGAAGTAAGCACAGAGTCCGTAACAACTGACACTGCTGTCAGGTCAGGAAGCGGTGACTGCACCACAGTAACAGGTATTGCCTTCACATTATTATTCTTGTTCAGCTCTGAAAGTTGGTTATTAGCATCGGTTTGGATAAGCAGATACCAGTTCCCCACCTTCTTGTCGGCAATGTTGACGGCAACCTGTTGCTCTACAGAAGAGCCCTTACCCAACGCACTTGTCTGGACAGAAGCCAACCGCACGTCGTTATAGTCGTACTTGCCGTCAGATGACAGATAGAGGATTGTCGTGGTCTTCGCTGCATCCCATTCACCCGTATTTCCTACGGTAAAGGTCAGCATGGAGTTCTGCGATGTCATCAGTGTATCCTTCAGCGAGTAGGCCGTCACCTCCAGATCGGGCAGGTTGCCCGTGATGTCAACCTGCGCACGTGCATAGTTGTCATCGGTCTTCTTCTCACCTAATGTATTGGCACGGTCGGCAAAGACATGGAGATACTTACGTCCGCCATAGATGTCAGGAACCGTGAAGGTCAGCGATATGGAGGCCGCCTTTGTCGTTGTCAGTCCGGCAACCGACCCGGCCTGCTTCGTAATCTCACACTTTGTCGCGTTATTGGCATTGAAAGTATAGTCACCGGATATAAACACTTCATTGACAATTTCGGCCTGAGCCAAATCGGAATCACCATTATTACGTGCCACATAGGTCAGCGTAACGGCATCACCGGGTTTCATGCTTCCGTTCACGTTCAGGTCTGAGATATAGAGGTTGGCACCTCTTACCGTCTTGACAACAGGCTCGGTGGTGTACTTGCACCAAGACCGTAGCACGCCGGACGTGTTGTTCTGAGTACTCTGTTCAGACAAGGTACCGCTGGTGTTGGTCTTCATGTAGATGTACCGCAGACCGTCAAGGTTAGAGTTCTTGGGTATGGTTATGTTGGCACGGACGGTCTTCTCCTGTCCTGCGGCTATCCATACGGAATTTTCTACCCTGGCAATCTCGACACCACCTGTTGCTGTTTGGTTTACGGTGGCATAGAACACATCAGTAATCTTGGCATCCCTGATGTTGGCATTGCCTGTGTTCTTCAACTTCCATGTGAAGGCGACCTCGCTGCCTGTTGCCAGCGTGTCTGCAGAAATGGAAAGCAGTTCTGCGGTAAGGTCTGGAGTCACATATTGTACAGGACCAGACATGATGACATTATTTCCTTCACCATCATGCTCGTAGATTGCATTGTCTGCATCAACCTGCACATAGACATAATAAGTGCCGGAAGAAATGCCCCTTGGAATGACAGATACGGATTTAGAGTAATTGTCACCAATATAATGGAACTTCTCTGGTTCAATAATAACTACACCAGGAGCGGCTTGCATGGTAGGACCTTCATACCGTCCACTCTGCGACTCGGTGGAAAGCAGTACTGCCGTATCATCCAGTCCTGTATTTTTCTTAGAGATGTAGATTTTATCTTTCCATGGAGAATAGTAGGGAATACCGGCTCCTTTATTGGAAACTTTATACGACACATCAAATGGCGAGGAAGATGAAATGGTAGAGGGTGTTATCAGGTTGTTTGGTACAAAATCAGCTCCCGGACAGAGCAAGACATCATATTTGTCGCTCTTTCCCCAGTTATTCTGGGTATTTGCCAGTTCATAGACCGCATCGTTAATGTCGGCATAGGCATGGAAATAGGTATCGCCATGCCATTCGTAAGGCAGATAGAAAGCGTAGGTAAGTGTCGTACTTTCGCCAGGCTTGAGATTCTTCTTACAGGTCTTCGACGCAATGGCTATTAGGGACGCTGCATCATGTTCGGGAGCCGAAGACATATAAAGCACGGTATTGAAATTCTCCTTCGTGTCTTCACCTCCTTTATTGGCAACAGTCACCGTAACGGCAATCTTCTTGCCGGAGTACCAGGCGTTGGAGCCTCGCAGTCCTGCAGCGGTGACAGGCGATGGTACATAGCATTCCTCCCAAGAATAAATTTGGTTGTTATCCTCATCGAAAAGATAGCCGTGCTCTCCATGTATTCTGCGTGGTGCGGCAGCCGCGAGTGACGGCTCCTGATTCGGCAACACCTGTGCCGTAATTGCAGGAATCTGCAAATCGGCGATGTTAGGAGTGGCAATCTCAATCTTCTTATAGAAGAAGTTGTCGCTGTAGGTCGTCGTTTCCCCCTGCTCATACACCTTATTATAGGATGCGTTGGTCGTAGCATAGAGGTGTTTGTAGCCGGAGCCGTCCTGCGTAGGATTGTAGGGATTGATGACAGAGCCACCGATGGCACTCCACTGTATATCGGTTACGCTGTACATGTCACTGGACACCAGCAGATAGTAGTTGCCATAAATACGCTCAGGAAGCTTGATGTCTATTTTGTTCTGGTAAGACTCTCCGCTTTCCAATGCCTTCACATTCTTAACGGTGGCCAACAGCTGGGCATTGTTGGCAGATGTGCCGGAAGGCTGGGTGCCACCATAGATGTCTGTGACAATCCAGATGTAGTCGTTCCATGTCTGGTCGCCAGTTGAACCAACGCCATCGTTCTTCACCGTCCACTGTACAGTGAACTTGTTGCCGGCTGTGGGTTCAGAACAGTCAACGGCATAGACATGAAGATCCGGCAGGCTGCGCACGGCAAAGGACATGGTGTCACTGACTATGGCCTGGCTTTCGTTGCGGGCCACTATTTGCCACTTATAAGTGTTGCCGTTCTGACAGAAATTGCTTGACATATAGCGCAAGTCGGTAGTTCCCTCCAATACAGGAACAGAAGGACGCTGATTGGCAGCATTCCAGAGATACACATCATAGATGGCATTGGTGATGCTGTTCCAGGTCAATGTGACGGTAGTTGACTCCGAGATATAGCCATCGGCGGGCGATAGGCTGTTGAAAAGACCCACCAATGCCGGAGTTATAGTAATGGTATTGGTAAACGTACAGAATTCAGTTCCATTGCGCGTACCTACTATATTATATACGAGATTGCAGTCTCCTTCACCTTCATTGACAATGGTCATGGCGGGAATGGAACGCTCGCCTGATGACACAAAGCCTGTCACGTTGGCCGGAACGGAAGACAATGTCCATTTAAAAGTCAAGTCGTCACTAATGGATGAGAAATCAACTTCAGTCGTCTTTTCACCGGAATGAATGGTCTGATTGCCCACCTTCTCAATTGGAGCAGGATTGAAGGATATTCCCCATAACCGCAAATCTACACCTTCACATGAGAGGTTCTTACCCAGTTCAACAAAGAAATCAACGAAGCCCTTGTCAACGGTTCCGTTTTGTTCACCAAAGAGTAGAACGGGATTACGTCCCGAACCATTCTTCGACAATGACAACGTATAAGCACCTGTAGCCAATGATGCCTGCAGGTGCTTCAGCAGGCTGACATTTGCGGAAGTCAGCGGATAGGTGAAATTGCCATCGCCTCTGACAGAGACTTTCAGATTGCCGGACAATGGAGAGCCGCCTATGAACTTGAACAAGGCTTCGGCGGTTTTGAAATAGCGAACGCCAGACTCTTCGTCCCCAAGATAGAATGTGCCATTGACGCGCCATGAACTTTCGTCGTTAATCAATACTGTTTGCTCTGCAATATCCGTATCAACCTCACCTTTAGCGGTCAGTTTTACATTGTAATAGCTGGACTTGGCATAAACATGCAGCGGATTCTTTTCACTGCTTGTCGTGCCGTCACCAAAATCCCATAAATAACTTACGGAATTGCCGGAAGACAGATTCGTGAACTTCACACGACTTTGTAACTTATCATAGGAGAACTTGGCATAAAGGCCGTTTTCGGAGACCTTCTCGACATAAATGTAGCCGTTACGGACAGAAACAGGGGTCTGGCTTCCATCCGTGCCGTGCATCACGCCATGAGTGAGGATGACGGGATGATTGTATCCCATCATGGCCGTGTCAGGTATGGTGACAGGCACCTCAAATATCTTTCCGTTGTCCCCCGTGAAATTACCTTCGCCAAGAAGAGAGAAACGGTAGTTGTTGTTACCCAGATCCTTTACATCCATTTCATGGCCGGAAGTACGGCCGGACAACGAGACACTTCCGGTCTGGGCAAGAAATCCTTTAGGGAATTGTATATCGACAATTGTTCCGCTTACATCTAATGTGTTCTCCAGATAGACAGGAAACATGATGGTCTGCCCGCGTACTCCGTTTTCGGTCATACCATAGATGTTGACCTGTTCTGTTGTCGGCTTATTGGGCTCGTTAGGATTTGACGGATTATAATTATAGGAATAGTTGGCAGTCAGTGTGATATTCTTTGCCGGCATGACATAGTTACTGCTACTCATGGAAATCACGCTGTCGCCAACAGTCCAGTTTTGGAATGTGTACCACTGGTTGGCGTATGCACGGAGGTAAACCGTTGTTCCTTCCTGATACTCATTGCCACTCGACACATTGAAATAGCCTCCGCCAGACGGATTGCTGTTAATCCATAATTTACGGTATAGCTGGGCTTCTGAAGGTTCTGCTGGATTACCCGGTGTATAGACAAAGTTGGCTACCAACTTTGGGTTTCCTTCCTTCATGATATACTGAAAGGAACTGGAAGTGGATATTACCTCTCCGTTTTCCGTCCAGTTCTTGAAGGAGAAATTGGAGTTATTATAGGCACGCAGAGAAACCGCTGCCCCCACCTCGTATTTGTTACCACCGTTAATATTGAAATAGCCTCCCGCAGACGGTGCAGCAGACAGATGGAGCGTAGAATACACAGGGAGGTCCGGCTCCGTGGGCTCGGAGGGACTGTCGGGATTATATTTGTAATGGGCAATCAGCTTGACATTTTTTGCTGGCATGGTATAGGTGAATGACGATGATGTCGAAATCACTTCACCATCCAGTTCCCAAGCCGTAAAGGAGAAATAGGAGTTGGTATAGGCACGAAGATTGACCGTTGTCCCTTCGGAATAAGTCGTTCTCGTACCTATATTGAAACTGCCTCCGTTCAACGGTGTGGCCTCCAGAGTCAAGGTGTAATAAACGCCTGGCTCTGCAGGATTTGTCGGGTTGTATTGCCCTTGCATCCTGACACTCATCAGGAGTGTCAGGATGAAGAGAATATATTTGTAACCTCGCATATTTTCAATGTTTTATTATTTTGCAACCTTGTGGCCATTCTGGATAAAGATACCCTTGGATGCATTCTGCACCTTACGTCCCTGCAGATCGTATATGACATTTTCTTTATTCCGTTTGTCATCCTCAACCGTAGTAATACCCGTTGTTTCTTCAGTGTTCACTTTCAAAGTCAACACGAAACGGGTGTTGTTTGTACCATCTGTGGCGTCCGAGTGGAAGGTATAATCCTGTTCACCCAGATTCACGGTCTTGTTCAACTGACTGTCATAAAGGCAGATCTCACCATCGGAACGGGTTGCAGAAATGGTATAGAAGCCTGACTGTCCGGCATAATAGGCCAGTTTCACTGTCCCGTCAGTCAGAGGCCGTTCGTTGATGGCATAACCATTGCCGGAGGCATCAACTGTGAATACTTGTGGAACTGAGGTCTCAAAACTCATGAACTTAGAAGCATCGCGTTCTATCTCATAATCCAAAGAGGCATTGTCATTTACGACAACGCGGGTCTCGTCTGTCATTTCATCACCGACCAGTTGGATATTGAAGAAACAACGGTTGACGCGGGCTGGAGCACGGAATGCACGAACAGAAGAAACATGGTTAATATCCGAGGTTAGCTGCCTGCCCTCCTTGTGGAAAACGATGTTATCTACAGCATCAGGCTTCTGCACAAAGAATGACTGCATAGGACGGAGTGCATAGTTATCATCAACGATGGAGTACGCTTTATAGGTATTACCTGTCCACACGGTAATGGGAGCCGTGAAATCCATATAGTAGATATCAAAGTAGCAAGGGTAAGGATTGCCTACATAGTTCCAGCTCTTGTTGGCAGAAGCAGTGGCTTCGTATGCCGTTAACGGCTTGGTTACGTCGGAAGTGGTGAACACCTGGGCATGAACATTTGCTGCAGCAGGGAACGTAATCACGGCATTGGTATTGCAACGGAAGATATAACCTTGTCCTGCGGTCAGTTTTCCATTGTCAACATTGCGCCAGCTGTTGCCAGTGCCATTAGTGGCACGGCTGTTTCCGTCATAATAGCGGAACACGTATGAGGCATCATTGCTGACGCTTACTTTTGTCAGGTCAACATCGTGTAAGGGAGTGAAGAAGTACCATGTCTCAGAATTTACAGAGAAATAAGTATTGAGACTGTCAGCAGTCATGGCTTCGCAGGTATTGAGGAGACGACCGGGATTTGATTCGCTAACATACAAATTGAAGAGCCCCGTTTCCATAGGAGCATTACCGCCAACCATGAATTGGCCACCGTAATAGAGGTCAATGTCTGGCTTTCCGTCCATACGGCGATTATTCGTCAATGACAACGGGCTTGTAATTTTCCAGTAGTCAATGTCATCACTCTCAACAATGGAACCGAACTGGTACCAGTATTTGTCAAGTTTATAGTTAACTACGGCAAATGAAGGAACCTTCAAAGTAATAGTGCTCTTGGCTGAGCCATAAGAGAATGGGTCATTGGAAATAGATGGAGGAGTAGCTGATTGGGAAACTATAGTTTGCACAGAGGTGCAACCGTAGAAATTATAATCATAGCTGCCGATATAAGAAGGTAATTCTATATACTTAAGATTTTTACATTCCTGAAATGCATAATTTTCCATTGTGGATAGTTTTAACGGAAGACAAACACTATCCAGCCCACAATTATAAAATGCATTATAATCAATTCTCTTTAGAGTTGACGGCAGTTCAATATGTTTCAATTTCTCACAGTTATAAAACGCCAAATCCCTTATAGCAGTGACATTCTTTGGTAGATGTACTTCTTCTAAGTTTCTGCAATTATAACACACATATTGTTCCAACACTGTTAATGCATCTGAGAAATGCACTTTCTTGAGGTTAGTACATTCGCTTAGGATAGATGTATCGTAGTCAGAATTATAATTGTCGTTTCGAGAACCTAATTGAGTGACGGTATTAGGCATAATGAATTCTTCCAATGATGTACATCCTAAAAAAGCGTAGTATCCAATGTATTGAAGTTCAGAGTCCTTCTTAAAGTTTACGCTTTTTACTCTGGTTTGATAAAATGCATATTGTCCGATATAGGTTACAGAACTAGGAATGTCAATATTAAGAAGCTGTGTACCTCTGAAGGCATATTGTCCAATAATTTTAACACCTTCAGGAAGCTTAACATTTGAGACATTACTCATTCCGTCAAAAGCATTATCTGGTACTGTCTCAAACTGTGCTTCACTCAAATCAAGTGCCAACAAGTTAGACATCTGCTTGATTGTTGCCCAGTCTGTTGAATTGATAGGACCTTTAACCTTTAATAGTTCTACATCCTTTAAGACATTAACAAGATATAGAACCTCCACTCCAAGTGTACCTGCAGAAGATAGTTCAACATTTACCCAATTATCAGATAGTTCAATGCTACGAATTTGTGTTAAAAGGGTAGAAGTTGTATTATAAATTGTATCTTGCCACTCCATTGTATAAGTACCAGGTTCCAACGCTACAGAAATCGTGTCCAAAGACGTTGCAGCATTACATCCATAATATTGCTGCCCATTAATTTTAAATCTAAAATAATGATATGAATCATAGCTCGTGGTATACGCGCTTCCATTCCAATAACCTACCCTACGACTGAACGAAAATTTGGACAGTTTGTCAATCGTAAATGTTGTGGAGAATTTTGAGGCGGAATTAGCAGTGCCATAGTTGGAGTTCTGAATATACCCATCTTCTATTGTCCAAGGCCAAGTTCCATCATTTTCAAATGTAAGGGGCTTGGACTTTTCTGTCAAAACGGCATTTTCCAATGGCGTAATTTCTTTGACTTGGATATTCTTAATATAGCTATAATTATATGTGCTCGTGGAATTTCCTATAGAGTCCTTGAATACGATAACATGTTGTCCCGGTTCAATATATAAACGAAGTGGGTTATAAGAAGAATTAGTATTACTGGATTTTTGTACTCCATCCACAAAAACACATAAAGCAGGGTGACTGCCATAATAGTCACAACATAGCCAATCCAATGCCAATTCTGTCTTATAGGAAGAAGAATAGTTCATTGTTAGCGTTGATGTGGAATAGGACTTTCCACAGTTTCCATTCTTAACAGCCTCTCCGCTAATAGTCCACGGATTCACCTCGTCATTCTTAAAGGAAACAGGAACGTCAGATCTTGTGACAATAGCTTCCGCGATGGAATCTTTCCCCTGCTCCCCTACACGCTGAGTAACTTTGTCCATCTCTTGTGAACAGAACTGATTGGCAATCGACGCAGAGCGATTACCGGCTGTTACGGCACTAAAGATCGATAGTGCCATAAACGCAATCATTACATTTTTTTTCATGTGCTTTTGATTTATATTATTTGTACTGTATTCAGATGTAAATCTATCCATCTCTTTCCAAGAGACGTAGAGAAACAAAAAGGCATTGATATTCCCCGATTTCCGAGCGTTTTGCACACCGATTTGCTAAACAAAGTACAAAAATGATATACCCAAAGTGTGTTTTCTGATTAAATAATGTATTTTTTGACCGAAAAATAGTACCTTTGTGGTCAAATATCCGTCTCTTGGAAAGAGATTGAGAAATTTGCTAAACAAATCTCTATCTACAACAATCCCAATATCATCTTATTTGCTTTGTCTACTACCGACGTTTCCAGTGAAGCGAGGTATATTTGCGTCGTCGCTTCAGAATCGTGTCTCATGCCTTCGCTGATTACGGACAAAGGAATATTCTTTGCCTTGGCTGCACTGGCCCAAGAATGGCGTGCCACATACATGGTGAGTGGTCTTTGGAGTTTCTGCATCACGGATAGTTCCTTCAGACGATAGTTGACCAGATGCAAGGCATTATCATATTGCCTTCGTTCATTCCCTTCCTCTTTGATGATAGGGAGTAGAAAGTCTGTCTTGCTTTCCGGGTATTTAGTAATGATTTCTGCCATGCACTTCTCCCACTTGATAGTCAGTTACTGACCTGTCTTTCGTCTTCGATAAGTCAGGATTCCATTCTGAAGATCAGTCTTTTTGAGATATGCCATATCCACGAATGACATTCCTCGGGTATAGAAACTGAACATGAACATATCACGTGCGAAATCCGATGAAGGCTTCATGGATAAATCCAAATCCTTCAGGGCTTTGATAGCCTTGATGGGTATAGCCCGCTTTACTGTCTTATCCACTCCTGTATAGACATGGCGGAATGGATTGTTCTGAGCCGTCAGTCCTTTCTCCACGGCACGGTTATAGACCGCCCGGAATATGCGCATGTAGAATGATATGGTGTTCATGCGCACCCCTCTGGCTTTCAGGTGGGCTTCATAGAAAAGCATCAAATCAGAACTGATGCCGTCGAGTGGCACATCCTGCGCTTCTCTAAATGCCATAAAGCTTTTGAGCGTGGCAGCGTAAGTCTCGGAAGTCCGAACCTTGCCAAATTGCTTCAACTGCGCTATGACATTATGCCAAAACGAGAAAAGGGAGACTTCCTTTGTCAATCTATGATAGGCTGTTATCACATCATCAGCCGAGTACTTGCGCCGTTCTGCGTCCAGTTGTGCTACGACCTTATCCAATCGGGCAACATCCCATGCCAGCCGTTCCTTGATCGCATTGACGATGTTTGTGCGCTCGCCATTGGCAATAACCGTTTCCGTCCCTTCGTCCCATTCGGACGTAAAGATTCGGTAATCCGTATTCAACTGGCGGACCACACGATTATGGATGATTTGGATGTATATGCATCCTTCCTTGCCTTCGACGGATGAAGGCCTGAACTTTATCTTTATCGATGTCATCATACTTGTTCTTTGGTTTAGTCTGTCAATTGACGCCCCAGCCGTTCCTTTTCTTCGTTCCGTCCCAGTTGGTGAGAGCATTGTCTGACCCACCGCCACCTGCACCCGTAAATCCTCGTCCACCTGCCGCTAAAAGAAGGCTTTCCATCAGGCTCCTTGTGACGGTCATCTCCTCGCAGAACTGCATGGTACGTGTTTCTGAAAGGTCGCTCATGAATTTGGTTGTTCCTTCCCAACTAACCTGACTCAGTAAATTTCGGGTTGCCTGCTTGCGCTGTTCCTTGTCAGATGCGTCAAGACCGTCTTTCAAGGCTTCTGCCAGGATTCCCTGACCGATAGGATTGGCATATTCTCTGGTGAACATAGCATTCTGGTAGTCTGTAGCAAACTTGTATATGGCTTGCTTTGCATCGGCAATCCACGGGTCAACGTGCTGCCAGAATGCTTTCTTGTTCTGCTGTATGCTGTTCCAAAGTTCCTTGATTTCGGGAATGCCCAGCATTTCTCGGATTTGGTTTTCGGCTTCATTGGCACGCTGATGCTCCTTGGATGCCAGATTACCTGAACGGACAGCATGGTTATTTGCCCTGTCACATTCTTTTTGAATCCTCTCTATTTCCGCATCCTTCTGTTCGCGCAGGTTATTGATGGCATTCTCATCCATTGAGGATATACGCTTTCTGAGGCCAGCGTTTTCAGCAGAGAGGATATGGTTCTCTTTTTGCAGCTGCTTGTTCTGCTCGATAATTGTCCTTGCATCCTTCATCGCCTTTTTATATAGAGACTTTCCCAACGTCAGAATATCCTTCTTCTGGGCTTCCTTGGCCTGCATGAGTGCTGTCTGCAATTCTGTGAGGATGGTCTTAATTGCCTTGCGTCGTTCTTCTCTCCATTCCTTCTGTCCGAATGCAGGGATGGGCTTTTCAAGTTCGGCTTGTATAGCATCGAGTGATTTTTTAACAAGTGGATTAGTCTTCAAGGGCGGCACGACAAGGTCTTCTTCCTTGATTTCCAATGCCGCAGCATAATCTTCCAGTTGCGAAACTTTATCTTCCATTCTTGCCTTCTGGTTTTTTATACTATGTGTCTTATCTACAAGCCTGTCTTTCTGTTGTTCCAACCGCAGTTTTTCTGCTTTTGCATTGATGATGGCATCCTTGGCCTGACGCTCCGCCTCCAACACAGCCTTGCTCTTATGGACACGCCCACGCCGTTCCTCACCAGGCAGCATGGCGATGTCGTCACCACGCTCTAGGCCGTACTTGTGTCCCACCTCATTGTAGTAGTCAGTATGCATCTGATAGTAGGTCTTTCCTACGGCATATTTGTCCTCGCCCCATACACGGGCGTATGATACACATTCCTTTTCTCTCCGTTCGACTTCTGTTCTTATGAAGTTCGAGCGGATTTCTTCGGGCAGTTTCTTCCATTCCTTATGGGAGAGTACCTTCGACTTGTCATCCTTATGCACATACTTGACAGATGCACGACCTCTGGCTTTTGTCTTCGACACAGGGATGGTCTGGATATGAATATGCGGAGTGGTTTCATCACAGTGTACGTCGAAGCCGATGATATTCTCTGCTCCCCAACGACGGCAAGCCCAATGGTAGGTGTCCAAAGCCCATTCTTTGATACCTTGCTTCAACTGGACATGGGCATTGCTCTTTTGAAGGGTAAAATCCACATCTTGGTCACCGAAAGCGAGTCGGGTTAGCACACGATGGTCGCCACTGACGATGATGCCGACGGTACAGTTTGGACTGTTGTCAGAGATTCCCAAGGAATTGTTCTTATCCTTGTAGGGCTTGAAGCCGAGTTCGTCCAGACGTTGCTGCAAACGCTCATGAAGTGGCACGGGATTGGAACCAAGTGGAACGATTTCACCTTTGCCGTTAATCTCAAAGTTGAGATGCTTACGTGAGAAATCGTAATGGTTGTTTGTATCCTGGTTCTTCAGGCGATACGTCTTTTCGTCCCACCCGCGACGTTCCGGCTCGTAGCCTTCCGCAACAGAAAAGGACTTGGCTGGTGCGCCAACATGGATGGCGGCACGGGGGATGTTATTCGTTGCTTTAGACATAATGTAATTCTTTTAGTGTTGTGATTAGATGTAATTCGGGTCTTGGGCGAAGCCTGAGTGGAGGGTTGAGGGAGAGAGTCACTCCCTCACAGGCGCATTTTGCTTCTGGCTTTTGCCATGTGCGACGACGTTGCCTGATAGCGGTGGTCTAACCCTCGGAGAGCATAATGGGACTTTTCAAGGGAGCGCAGCGAATCTAAAAGTCCATATTATGTTATGGGATTATTTCAGTAATCCTCCTTCGGCGTAGCCTCCACTCAGGCTCACTCAGACTGAAAGGATGTCATGGTGCGACACATTGTTGGTTGACAGGTGTCGTTGCCTTCGTCCATTCCTTGTCCCGCAGATAGACGTAGAGATAGGAACGTGAACTTAGGTCACCTTGCAATCGCTGGACATGTGCGAATGCTGCCGTTCGCTCGTCGTCGCTGAGGCGCTGCCATACGCCAAAGGCTTGTGATTCGTTGTCACCAACCTTCTTGTAGATGACCTTCATTCTGTCAAAAGAAGAGGTCGCATCGCTGGTATTGAAGCCGTCAGTACATTCTGCATCGTCGGATTCCAATGAATGGATGCCATCGCTAGATTGCTTCAATCCATCAGGAACGTCAACGGCATTAACACTATCAGTATTTGACGATGCTATAGCTGGACTTGCAATCGCTTTTGGCCTTGGCAGAGTAGCGTTTGCTGTATTCAATGCGTTCGCTTTCTTTACAGGAATAATTGGGGAACTTGCATTCCTTGCAGCCCTGCACTTTGCACTCTCACTACATTTCTTGCTTTTCGCTTCCGCTGCCGTTCGCAAAGAGTCAATGTCCTGTATGAGCAAATCATAGTAGGCCTGCAAGCGAAGGTCATCAAGGTCTGTTCTTATACCCTCGGTTACATAGGTGACTGCGGCTTTCACCAGTCTGCCGACTTCGGCATTTGGACGTGAACATGCTGCGATGAGCACGTTCGCTAAAAACGGGATTCTTTCAAATGCTTTCATGATTGTCATTTTTGATGGTTCAACAATAGGGTTAGCTTGCCAACTGGACTTGTTCGGCTTGCGTTTGTGCGATGCAAGGATTGCAGCGTTCTGCTCCTCATCCGTCAGAGGAATGGGATTCTTACGGTTCGCTTCCAGCCATTTGTCAATCTCGTCAAGATAGATGACCCATCGCTTGCCGGGCTTGGTGCCAGGGATTTCCCCGCTTGCGAGTTTCTGATAGATGGTCGCAAGGGGGATGTTAGTGTAGTCGGCTACCTGCTCTGGCGTGACAGGGCGGTGTCTGTTCTCTCTCTGCTGAGTTGGTCTGTTCTGAAGGTTCAGCAGTAACGCCTTCATGCCCGATACCTCATCCCGGAAGTTCGGCAACGACCTGCGGAAGGTCATTGAACGTGAGTTGTTCATTTTTCATCTACATGCACGACCCCTGAGTGGAATCGTGCTGCAAAGGACCCCCGTTACGGACCGGAGGCCAAACCACTTTTGCGTAACTGGCGCATCACGAAACAATCACGCAGTTGGGCCTTGTTCTTGGCTGTTTTTCATGGTAAAAGCAAGATTGTTCCAACGATTCGTAAGGACAAATGATATGTAGAAGCAATACACAACAATTGGGATTAGACTGCTGCTTTTGCACTAATAGACTATAATCTGTAAGACTCCTTTCCATGATTCGGCAATTCTACAAACGACCTGACTGACTTTTTCAGTTAACGTGAGTTCGACGTAAGAATTATGCAATAAGCCTGCTTTTGTCAATGATTTCAATGTTCATAGACGGTTTCTTAGGCAGCAGGTTGTACGCAATAAGCCCTGCAAACAGAT
>CAMWKZ010000006.1 GCA_947174945.1 uncultured Prevotellaceae bacterium
TAATTATTCGTCGTATAACAATACGATACGAGAAATTGAAAATGGATATCCTCTGTCTAAAATCATCACCAGTAGAGAATCGTACCAACTTATTATTTAAGTGTTACCAAGTAAAAATAATTTTTATAAAATGAATAAAAGTGTGTCGGTATAGCAATAGCCTTTTGGTAAGCTAAACGACACACTTGGAATTAAACACTCACTTCATTATCTGCTTGAATAATGAGAGCGGTGAGAACTGTGAGAAACATGGGAGCTGTGAGAACTATGAGAATAGTGCCCTGTAAGGGCACTTTTCACCATGTCAACAGCTTTTTGCAGAACTAAAGGCTGCTTCTTCTGTTTCTCAATTTGTGTCATCTCATCATTGTTTACAAGCACATTAGCAATGTTTTCTGAAACATTTGCACAATAACTTGTTGTAGCAATAAATGCAGACACAAGCAAAAACATTAGTCTTTTCATTGATACCTCCGTTTTTTAATTAAACAATATTGTTAACGATTCACTCTGTACAGGAATCTGCACATTCAATTCTATGTATGTGTGTGCTAACGTTTCCATTGTTGGTGGAGAATATGCCCGCACATTCACGTTTTAAACTGCAACCATCACAAATTGGAAGATATATGTCTTTCCATTCACTGATTGATTGTTTGGCAAATGGTCTGAGTTCTGGAGGTAGCACACATAACTGAGCATTATATATGTAAGTGATAATACCTCTATCATTTAGCAATAGGACGGCTTCTCTCAACTCATGATTGTAATCATAAGGGTCTATCCATAATTCTTTCAGATTTTTCTCTGCTAATCCCGTTGTTTCCATCTGCATAAATGCAACTTGTGCAACAAAAGGAAAATTGTGATATATATAATCGGCTAACTGAGGCAGACGTTTATATGTTTGCTTATGTACAACTATACGCAATCCTATCTGTTGTCTGAATAGGGCAAGATTATATAATCCTTGTACTGTCTTATAGAATGTTTTTGCACCAACAATTCTGTCATGCTCAGTAGCAATGTCTGAGAAAATAGGAATATCTATCTGCAAATCATGATGGTTGCAGGCTGCAAGTTCAGCTGTATAATTTATATCAGCAAATTTCACACCATTAGAAAGGATGCTGATAGCTGCTTTTGGACATGATTTCTTTATTTGCCGAACTATATCAAACAACTTATCGCCTATCATGGTTGGTTCACCTCCTGTAATTCCAACTTCTTCCGCATTTTTATCGAATAATTTTATCAGTTCAAGATTGAAGGCTGTACGGTCTTTCTCTTGGAGAATAGGAGGCTGTGGGCACATAATACATCTATGATTACATCGTGCCGTAGCAAAAATAGCATTTGATGTTGAGTTTATCTCATACAGAAAACTAATTTCTCCTTTTAAATTGATGGAAACAACATCACCTTCGCTAAAGCCAGAAATATTATCAACTATACAATAAGAAAAGCAACAGTTGTCTATTCTTTTAGACGTGATGATAAACTTATAATTTTTACTGAAATCCTTCTCATTATCGCTTACAAGAATATATGATGAACGATTAAAAACATTCTTGCCTTTAAGTGTGATACGTCCGAATACTTCTTGCGTATTATTGTGATATAATGCATTTATCTGTTTCATATTGCCCTTATTACTTTATCCATGACCAAAAAATTCTATTGATTACTGGGTCTTTACGCTCCAATAGTTCAAACAGATAGTGTATGATAGCTTTGTTTTTCTTACACATTTCATTTGTAGGACGATGACCTACCATGTCTCCTTGTTCTGACATATTTCGTACTGGGTCTGCTCCACAATAGGGTTGAAAAACACATTCGGCACACTCAGGAAGACATTCATTACAAGCTGAACGTATTATTTCATGTAACTTTTCTCCATTAAACATTGATTGATACGAATCTTTGTTGACATTGCCCAGACGAAAATAATAGTTCTTAAATCGAGCCATCATTCTTCCTTCATCGGCAACATATACACTACCATCATAATCATATATTGCTCCAGCAATGCCAACACCTGCAGGTGACTGCAAATCAACAAAGCCAGTAGCAAAAGGAGTTAAAATTCTTCTGAGAAGCAATGCAGCATACCCTTCAACAAAGAATGTTCCTCTTTTATTGAGTTCAATAATATAGTCAAGTCCCTCTTTGAAATTTGAGATAAAGTCCTCTACAGGATAAGCAATCTTATCTTTGTGTTGCTTTGCAAAACCATAGGGATTTAAAGCACGTAAGAAAATATTGTGAAAACCTAATCTTACATACTCGTCTATTATTTCTTTAAATCGACCAAGGCTATATCTTGAAGTTGTCATTAAGGCAGAGGCACACTCATCATCGCACCAAATATTACGAATCATTTCTAAGTTCTTTTCAAATATTTCATGGTGGTCAAGTTCCTTGTTTTGAAGTGGTCGATTTATGTCATGTAGGTCTTTCGGACCATCAAGTGAAGTTGAAATCAGACATTTATGTTTCTTTAAATATCTCACCATCTTTTCATTGAGTAGCGTTAAATTGGTACAAATAACAAATTCCAATTCCCTCTTCTTAAAGAGATTTTGCCATTCTGCTTCTTCAATGATATATTTAACCATTTCAAAGTCTGTAGAAGGGTCTCCTCCTTGAAATTCTATCTTGATACAAGGAGATGGAGACTTAAAAATAGTCTTCACAATATTTTTTGCCGTTGCTTTTGTCATATCAGCAGAGTGGTCTGTACTCTCATGACGTTTTACTTGACAATAGATGCAACTAGAATTGCATCGTAATGTTGGTACAACCATGTGCAACGAAGTAAAATCTTGTAGTATACTTTTCTTAGTACGAAATTTTGTACTAAGCATTTTAACTACATCGTTAATGTCATCAGTTGTAGCGATTTGTTTGGATGCAATATTATAAAACAATTCACTTTTAGGGTCAAGTTCTCCGTTGACGAACTTCATAAAGTCGTCATTTTTGAGAAAAATATATTCGCCCACATCATTTGTTAGCAAGTATTTATTTTCATTGAAGCGGTTGAAGCGAAACGGGAGTATAGTATATATATTATTCATAACTGACAGGTTTAAATGCTTCTTCTACTATTAAGTCTCGAATATGACCAAACTGCTTATTTATATGAGCGCGTACCTGCTGGTCTAACAATTCATTACAGAACTGTTTGGCCGTAGATTCATCTATATCATTTCCATTCTTTGCTTCAAAAATTAAATGAATTAAATTTTTGTTTTGTGAATTAGTAGACTTAAAAATGTAATACTCTCCTGTAAACTTATATGCCGTAGCATCAATCGTATCTATTGAATAGACTTGTAAATCTAAGTCTAACTGAAGTTTATTACCTTCAATTTTTTTCAGAGGAATGTTTTGAATATCCATATTTAACTATTTTTTATCCCATCCAGTAGCCAAATATGGGGGTATACACTAAAAGCGTGGCACTGTATGCCAGTATCTACAAGTGGAGGCCCTGAGAAAGCCCAATAGAAACAAATACATGATTACAGCCCACGCTATCGCGTGAGAACTGTCATGCCCATTCGTTTCTATTGTTCTTCTGCTTCCTAGAAGCACAGATGCTGCTTTTGAAAATTTCTCAGGTTTCCACTTGCAACACGAAGCATAACGCTCTCTTATTTTCGATATGTCTGGCAACAGCATACACTATCGCCATTGCAAAATTACAAATTAATTCCTAAAGTTGTCATGATTTTAACAGGAAACTATCTTTTTACAATCGAAAAAGTACGAAAAACAGACAATTTAATTGTATTTTAAAGAGAAAATGAGAAAAAATTGGTTCATCCGACATTTCGAGTGATACGACATTCATGTAGGGCATATAGCCTCAGTTCAAAGTATCGTTCATCTCTGAAGCCATACGCATTTCGCTTCATCACCTTTATCTTGTTATTGATACCTTCCACTTTTCCAGTTGAGATGCGGCAATCATACCAAGCCAATATTCCTGTTCTGTAGGCAGAAAGTGTTGCCGCCATCTTCACGAGCTGTGGAATTTTGCTTTCCCTTGCCTGGTCCACCCAGTCATCCATCACAGCCCTTGCCTGTTCCTTGTCAACCTGTGACCATATCTCTCTTAGTTGTTCCTTTAGGTAGTAGGCTTTGGAGAGCGGCTCGTTCATGGCAAGGGCATTGTTAAGCCTGGTCTTGTGCCGCTTGTCAAAGATATCCTCCCCATTTCCCAGAAGAAGGTATCTCGTGCCCTTGAGTACCTTGCGTTTGTTGATGTCCTTCTCCATGGCATACACCTTTCTTCTTATGTCATCAAAATGTTCGTTCATAAGTTTTACGACATGGAAATGGTCGAAGACATGTACTGCATTGGGACAATTCTCCAACACTGAGGCGATGAATGCCGAGGACAGATTAGTGGCTATGTGTTCTATCTTCACCTTATACAGTCTGACTCTCCTCCAGAATCTCTCGAGTGCGTCAACTCCCTTACCATCACCAACATATAGGATCCTCCCTGTGTCAAGATATACGACAATCGTCTTGTAAACGTGTCCTTTCTTGACGGCAAACTCATCAATGCCTATGTTCCTGACTCCTTTCAGGGAAGGCGGACTATAGTGGCGCTCAAGATAGGTGGAATGAATCTCCTTCACAGTATCCCACGTTACACCCAGGTGGTTTGCCACATCTTGCAATGTCATGCCACGGAGTAGTTCCACCACATACTTTGCAAAGCGATGAGTGTATGAGTGGCTGCCTGTTGCAAAAGGTATGTTTTCCTGCTGGTCGTAGTCGCACTCCTCATTCTTACATTTGTAGCGCTGAACTTTCATGCGGATAATCACTTTCTTTCCGCCTACGGGAAGACCGACAAAGTCACGGATTCGGTAGCCATTCTTTACAAAATGACGCTTTCCGCACCTCGGACATGCCGATAATCGTTTTTTGCTTTGGACATGAAGAATAATTGTATTACCTTTGTACTCCTCTTTGGTACATTCGAGGCTGTAAAGCCCCCAAGCGTGACATAGAAAACTGCTGTTCATAATTGTACATTTGTTTGTGGTTATTCAAATATACAATAAACTCAGCGGTTTTCTTCTCCTTTATACTATATATACACAATCTATCACTCGAAATTCCGGATGAACCAGAAAAAACTATCTGATAAAACTTATGAAAGAAGAGAAATAAACCTCACCAACTCTTCGCGTGCTATTTGAGCGTCCAAATCACAGTCCTCTGTCAGTTCTTCTGAATGTGATTCAATTGCAGATAACACTTCATCGATTACGGAAATAAGAACCTTACATTCTTCTAATTTGTACTGTACATGGAATTCTCTAGTTTTATTCAACCAGTGATTCACTAAATGGATTGCATTTTCAAAATTTGCTAATGCAACAAGATTACATCCTTCTTTTCTTATACTGTCAACAGGCGATTCCGGCTTGTACGGCAAATCTTCCACAAAGAGAAATTGATTAACAAATTCCTCTGGAGATAAAATAATCCATTTCTTTAAACAGGAATCTACTTGAGCTTCTCTGTTTATTGAATTCTTTTTGTGTGGTGCAACATCTTTATTAAAAATAAAGAAACTATGCGGATCAATCTGACTATCAGCCAGCAGCCCCCTTGTATGAGTATCTTTCGCCTTCATATCAGAAGTCTTTGCATTCTGCCCTTGACCTGTATAGTTCATTCTCAACTCAATAAGGAGAAGCCTTGATGAAGATACTTTATTGCCTTTGTAGTTTGCAATGCCAATAGCTGTGTCCATTGTTTTATCATTGGAGCCACATCTATCTGTTTCTACCTTATCAATATCTAATGCAGCAACGTTCTTTGAAAATCCATAATCAGATTTGTAATCTCTAGTCGCAACATCTGCCAGGGTGGTTAGATATTTTGGCGAGAGACTTGAATCTTGTACGATATCATTATCATAAACTAGTATCCCTTGTTCCATAGAACTCTATTCTGTTTAGTGCGATATTGAAAGACTCGAAAATAGGACCTATTTCTGTCCCTAAATCCACATAATCAAATTTATATGTTTCTGGATCTTGGCATTTTGCAAGATAGAAACGTGTATTCTCCAGAATACCTTCAGCTTCAGAAATTGCACGTATTGCAGATACCATATCTGGATTGTGGCTAGTCACAATAACCTTCACACCTAATACTTTATTGAGTTGTACCAGTATATTTGCAAACTCAACAATCCACTGTGGATGTAGATGTGCTTCTGGCTCATCAATAAGGAGCAAAGTGTCATTTTTAAGATAACCATTAGCCAATAGGCGAAGCAGATAGGCAAAAGACTTGAAGCCAGTCGCAGCATTTACCAAATCAATTTCTAAACCATCATAGCGCTTATAGCATAACTTTGTGCGAGAAGTGAATTTATCTTTTTCAATCAAGATGTCACCGTGAAGAATATTCCGTAATTTCTTACGCAATAGCATTTCTTCTTTTGTACCATCAACTGCTTCCTGATTCATTAGACCATTTAGATTATTCCAATATCTGGTAGAAAAATTGAAATTATCATTCACGGCCATTGGGGTATCTATATAAATAGCTCTATGTAAAGACAATGGAGCACTAAAAAACTTAGATATTAGTAAATCTACATCATTTTCTGTGAATCTCACGCCTTTTGTGGGATAGTCTTGCAAATCAAGTCCATAAGTTCTAATATAGTCAAGGAGCAATGCTTTGGGATGCTTATCGATATTTTCTTGAGCACTTGCAATGATCTCCGTAAACTTGCCAAGGATAACATTAATACAAGCCGTAGCCAAAGTTTCAGGCTGTCCTGAAGCTTGAACACCTAAATAATCAAGAATTCTATCCTGTTTTATTTTTTCCTTGACAGTTGAAAAGAATGCTACCAGTATTGGCTCATACTCATTGAGCATAGATTGAAAATTATCACCCAGATCGTCAAAAGATGTTGACTCTGACAGTTGATCAAAACTCTTTCTGACAGTGAGTCTGCTTTGAACTTGATGAGTTGTCTGACCTAATGCATCACGTAAAGGACGAGCAATGTCTATTACATTCGACAATGTTTCACGGAATATAAATCCCGCAAAATCACTCATAATGTTTACTGTATAATACATCATTCGAGACAATGTACTCTTACCAGATCCATTTTCACCAGCAATAACCGTAATGCCGTCATTTACGATTGATGCGCTGTTGATAGCCTTATATGAAGGCACCGTGAATACATATTTGCTCATAGCAATTTTTTTTATTTACTATTATTATACAACAACTATTATACAACAACTTTGACCACAAAACATCTCTTTTTTGCAAGCGTGTGCATCCTATAGAACTAATTTACGCTGACAACTATTCGATTTCGCGAGAGCCATGAAAACTACTTTCAATGGTCAAGCGTAAGAAAAGTCGCCGAATTCTTCGGCAAAGTTATGAAAAATCCCCGATATATGCAAAATTATTTCTGCAAACTTTTTAGGTTCATCCGGAATTTGGAGTGATAGATTGTGTATATATAGTATAAAAGAGAAGAAAACCGCTAAGTTTATTGTATATTTGAATAACCACAAACAAATGTACAATTATGAACAGCAGTTTTCTTCTCTTTTATACTATATATACACAATCTATCACTCCAAATTCCGGAAGAACCAAAAAATTTAATGAAATCTCTCCAGTATCTCCTTTGGGTAGCTACAGTATCTATTTCTGTGTGCTCCAGTATCTATATAGTATAGAAACAGATACTGTTTAAGGTGGAAATAGATACTGGAGTAACCCAAAGGAGATACTGGAGGTCAGAATGATGCAAAATTACTGTATTGCGTTAGCTTAGCTCCAGCATTCGCTTGATGGGTTTAACGGCATCTGCGGCGATGGCTGGGTCTACCTCGACGGAGGGCCATTCGTATTTCAGACAGTTGTAGATTTTCAGCAGCGTGTTCATCTTCATGTAATGACACTCGTTGCATGAGCATTCCAGGCCGCTCTCGCTGATTTCAGGAGGCACGGGGATAAATTGCTTGTCGGGGCAGGTTCGTTGAAGCTCGTGCAAAATACCGGCCTCTGTGGCCACGATAAACTGTTTTTGGTCGCTCTGCTGCGCATAGTTCAGCATGGTGGCCGTGCTACCTTTCACATCGGCCAAGGCCAGCACAGGACTTTTGCACTCCAAATGAGCCATAACCACAGCCTCAGGATATTGCTCCTTCAGTTCCACTATCTTATTGACCGAAAAACGCTCATGCACATGGCATCCACCATTCCACAACAGCATCTTACGGCCTGTCACCTCATTGATATAGTTACCCAGATTATAGTCGGGGCCGAATATCAGTTTGGCATCCTTGGGCAACTGGTCTACCACCTTTTTGGCATTGCCCGAGGTGACTACCACATCCGTCAGTGCTTTAACGGCTGCCGTGGTGTTCACATAGCTCACTACCTGATAGCCCGGATGCTCTTCTTTGTACTTCCGCAAGTCGTCAGCCTTACAACTGTCGGCCAGCGAACAACCTGCATTGAGGTCGGGGCAAAGCACCGTCTTGTCGGGAGAGAGCAGTTTACACGTCTCAGCCATGAAGTGAACACCGCACATGACCATCATACTGGCATCCGTCTCGGCAGCCTTACGCGCCAGCGCCAGCGAATCGCCTACAAAGTCGGCCACATCCTGAATGTCACCTATCGTATAGTAGTGGGCCAGAATAATGGCATTTTTCTCCTTGCAAAGACGGCGAATCTCAGCCTTCAAGTCAGTTCCTTCGGCCACAGGCTCGTCAATAAACCCCTGCTTTTTCCATTCCTCGCGTATCGAAGCGACTTTATTGGTTTCTGTTTTCAACATCACAATATTATTTTATTTCTTTTTTATTTTTTCTTTAAATAGAGAAATGAATTTGATGATACGGCGTTGATAAGTGCAAAACTTTTTGTCCGTTTGCTTGTCAGAATGGTTATCCACCCGTGGTCTCAACGTTTTTAACATCAGCAGTGGATATTTACTGATTGATTTTTAGTGCGTTCAGTAGTTTATCCACAGTTCTTAAATCTGGTGCAAAATTAATAAGTTTATATCTTTTTCGAGCGAAAAACGGTGGAAAACTTATTCCTAACCTGTGAATTTATCCATAAAATCCACAATAGGGTAGGAGGGGGTGGTAATTATTCTATTGTTATCCACCACTTATTAACAGGGTTATCCACACGTTTATCCACAATTTTTTCGTATCTTTGCATTCAGAATATGAAAAAGCTCAGGACGATAGAAATGCAGCGTCTGACGATAGAGGAATTTCGTGAGGCGGAGAAGCTGCCATTGGTGGTGGTGCTTGACGATGTGCGGTCGATGTATAACGTGGGTAGCGTGTTCCGCACCAGCGACGCCTTCCGCGTGGAAAAAGTATGCTTATGCGGCATTACCTGCGTACCTCCAGCTACAGAAATTCACAAGACAGCATTAGGTGCTGAAGATTCCGTCAGCTGGACACATCACCCAACAGCATTAGAAGCAGTAGAAGAACTCAAAAAACAAGGCTACACAGTGTTTTCAGTAGAGCAGGTAGAGCATAGCACCAAACTGCAGATATTCACCCCTCAGCGAGGCCAGAAATACGCCGTCGTATTGGGTAACGAAGTAAAGGGAGTACATCAGGAAGTAGTAGATGCTTCAGACGGTTGCTTAGAAATACCCCAGTTAGGCACAAAACACTCAATGAATGTCAGTGTCACTGCCGGCATCGTCATCTACAAATTTGCCGAATCGCTTATGTTTTAACATAATTGAGTTGTAATCCTCACAAAAGATAAGGAGAAAAGCACTTAAAATTTTGTAATTATAAAATTTATATATACCTTTGCAGCACATCTAACTAAAGATGTGCTTTTTTATATAGCTCAATCGCCTCTGAATCACCACCTCGGAAACGTAACGAGCTATTTACAATATCCATGAGTACATGCTACATAGCGTGGACTTTCACATTGGATATTGTGGTTTGTGGTGAACCAAGAGGCGTATGGCGAAAGTCTGCGCTTTTGTTTTATCAGCAATAGTGCAACTAAGTCAAAACGACATAATGGCAATATTGCAAAACAACAAATAATAAAACCTCAAATGAATGGTGTCATTAGACAAATTAAACTGTTCCTATGGCGAATTACTATTTCGTCCAGAGTGGAAGTTAAAGCGAGAACAGATATTGTTAAGAGATAACTATACATGTCAGTTTTGTGGTTCAACACAAAAGAATGAATTACAAGTTCATCATCGACAGTATCACTATATAAGTCGATTAGGTATGTTTAAGAAGCCTTGGGATTATCCTGATGAGTGCCTAATTACAATTTGTAAATGTTGTCACGATAGAGGACATTCTAAATACAAAATTCCAAAAATTAAAATATAATAAATATGCTGTGGTTTAATAAAAAAAGAGAAAATCAAATCTCAAACGAAGACAATGTAATTCCTGTGCAAGATGAGGAAGTTGTATCAATCAATAAAGATAAATTTATATTAGAAACTCCACCATCGCAAGCAAAATCAGAATTGCCTATATATGAGATTTATAGGCGTTTTCAAGAGGATTGGGAAACAAAAGGGTATAATGACGCACTAAATTTTCCTGAAACTACTTATCGAGATAATCAAAAGCAAGTTATCATCGACCAGCTTCGATTAGCTATAAAGGAAATATTGCTACATTATGAGGATAAACTTGTAGACTTAGATATACATATTAGCCAAGCACAGAAAAGTGGACTTATGGACACGTGTGACAGGTATATTCAAGAGAGGAAAAAACTTGTTGCGCATCATGAAGAATTGGCAGAATTAGATAAGGATGCAGAAGAAATAGGAGAAAAGACAAAGCCGATTTTGACATCATACGAAATGGGATTTACTCGTGGAGTTGTTTCTTTGAGTAACGAGAAAGTCAGCGAGATAATGAATAAATAGGATATGTATGAAAGACTTTTGGACTAAATTTCTATGTTGGTTTATAGGCTGGGATTACAAACTGCTAAACGAATGTTCTGTTGCGAGTAAAAAGAGCTTACACCGTTATGCTGGTGCTGTAATGATTCTTATGCTGATATGGGCATATATTGGCTATGGAATGGCTAATAGATATTTTAAGGTAGAATATGAATTTGCAAAGGTTATTATTGCTGTTATTTTTTCGTTCATGATTTGGATGATTGAACGACAAATTATATTGATTGTCGGAAAGAATGCTTTGATTGGATGGTTACGTTTCGGATTAGCTGTAATTATGGCATGTATTGGTGCTACGATTATAGACCAAACTATATTTGGAAAAGACATTGATGCACAAACTAAAAAGATAATTAATAAAAGAACAGACGAACAATTTGCATACGAAAAACAAGTAATAGAAGAAGAAAGAGGTAAGAATCAAATAGAGTTAGATTCACTTACAATACAATGCGAGTTATTAACTGCTGAAATCAATAGAAATCCAACTATATCCACCTATTCAACAAGAGGAATGGGCACAGATTCAGTCGGTAAGACTATCTATGCGGTTGAAAAGTCCTATATCGAAAATCCAAAGATTCAAGACAGAGAGAGAATAAATTCACGTATAGATGTATTAAGAAATAAATATAGATGATAGTTATAAACGTTTACAAAGCCTAAAGGCAGATATTTGGCGAGATAATGAAAAAAAGATAGGCATATTAACAGAACTTGAAGTTACATTCTCTAAAGATGTTATATTTTCTGGGGTGCCAAGTGCTTTTTTCTATTTCTTTGTATTAATATTTTTTCTATTGATAGAATGCTTTGTTGTCACGGGTAAAATGTTGTCAAAGAAATGCGACTATGAAGTTTTTGTTGAGAGACAACAAGAGCGAAAAATAAGACAGATTGAATCTATATTACCAATAGATAAAGATAGTAAACAAAAAAATAGTGGGAAGTAAAGTCTCACTATTTTTTTGTATTTTTACAATGGAAAAGAGTATGCTTTTTTAGTTGCTTACCATTCATGTCTAAAACATTTCTTTTCCGATTGCCCTTGCAATATCAATTCCATATTAAAAAAGCGCGGAAGTTAAACAGACCTAATTGAGTGATTTTGCTCGCCTCATTTATAAGGTGAGCAAAATGTAACTTAAAGTCTTTCAAGTTTTTACCTTTATATAAAACATAGCCATTATGTTTCAATTCCTCACTATAGGCGGTTAAATACCTATCAATAGTTGAAATGTCAACCTCATAGAAGTCTGCCACCATTTTCTTTGTAAAACGGTACTCCCCTTTATATTCCATCCCCACTATACCAAGACGCTCCTTGATACGCTCAATAGCATAGTGATTGTTTAGAACGTTTTGTCTCTCTATATTTGAAATAGTTAAATCATTCATATTGCTCATCAATTATGGTTTTTGATAATCCTAATGTGCTTCGAGCCAGTTGTTGCCGAAGCCTGAATCGGCTACCAAGGGGACTTTCATTTGGAAGGCACTCTCCATTTCCTGCAATACGATACGCTCTACCTTTTCTTTTTCTTCAGGTAATACGCTGAAATTTAGTTCGTCGTGTACTTGCAGAATCATCTTGCTTTGGATGTGCTCTGCCTTGAAACGGCGATGGATGTTTATCATGGCTACCTTGATGATGTCGGCTGCTGTTCCTTGGATAGGGGCGTTGATGGCGTTGCGCTCAGCAAAGCCACGGACGGTAGAGTTGGCTGAATTGATGTCGGGTAGGTAGCGGCGTCTGCCGAATAGGGTAGTGACGTAGCCTTGCTGGCGGGCTATTTCCTTGGATTGTTCCATGTAGTTATGCACTTCTGGGAAGGTGTCAAAATAGCCGTCAATCAACATTTTAGCTTCGTCGCGGGGAATATCCAGTCGCTCAGCCAGTCCGAAGATGGTGATACCGTAGATGATGCCGAAATTGGCTCGCTTCGACTTGGTACGCTCGTCGCGTGTCACTTCGTCGATAGGTTTCTTATAGATGTTGGCAGCAGTGGCAGCGTGGAGGTCTTTGCCTTCGCGGAACACCTCAATCATGTGCTTATCGTCGGAGAGGTGAGCCATTACACGAAGCTCAATCTGGCTGTAGTCGGCTGAGAAGAACAGGCAGCCGGGTTCTGGTATAAAAGCCTTGCGAATCTCCTTGCCGTCCTCACCACGGACGGGGATGTTTTGCAGGTTAGGGTCGCTTGACGACAAACGTCCTGTAGCCGTAATGGTTTGATTAAATGAGGTATGGATGTGGCCTGTGCGTGGATTAATCAGTTTGGGCAGTGCGTCGATATACGTGCCAAGCAGCTTTTTCAGGCCACGATGGTCGAGGATGAGCCCAACTATTTCGTGTTTATGACGTAATTGTTGTAGTACCTCCTCAGAGGTGACATACTGTCCTTTCTTCGTCTTCTTGGCCTTGTCTACAATCTTTAGCTTGTCGAACAATATATCGCCTACCTGCTTGGGTGAGGCAATGTTAAACGATTCGCCGGCTAATTCATAGATATGCTTCTCGATATCCAGCATTCGCTGGGTCAGTTGGGTTGACGTTTCAGACAGTGAGTTGGTGTCAATACGGACACCGTTCATTTCCATTTCGGCCAAAACGGGCATTAAGGGCATCTCTATGTTATGGAAGAGATTCTCACAGTTGTGCTTCTTTAATTCAGGCTCCAACTTGTTTTTCAGTTGTAGTGTGATATCAGCGTCTTCACAGGCATACTCATAGACTTGGGTAGGGGAGAGGTCGCGCATAGACCGCTGGTTCTTTCCGCGTGGCCCTATCAGTTCGTCAATGTGAACCGTCTGGTAGTGTAGGTATACTTCAGCCATGTAGTCCATGTTATGGCGCAACTCAGGTTGGATGAGATAGTGGGCTATCATGGTGTCCCACATCTTGCCTTTCAGCTCGACGCCATAGTTGTGTAATACTTGCAAGTCATACTTCAGATTCTGTCCCACCTTTAAGATTTGCTCATTTTCATAGAGTGGTTTGAAAAAGTCGACGATTTTTTGTGCCTCGGCTCTGTCGGCTGGAACAGGAACGTAAAAAGCCTCATGCTCCTTGACGGAGAAGCTCAATCCTACCAATTCGGCATCAATAGCGTTGGTCGAAGTAGTTTCCGTGTCTAAAACGAGAAAATCTTTTGTCCTGAAATAGTCATAAATGTTTTGCAAATCTTCCTCATTTTCAATGAGTTTATACTCGTGAGGCACTGATTTTAACGTCTCAAAACTCGAAAATTCAGGCTCGCTCGGCCTCTCGGGCGTAAATTCGGCAAATAAATCGAGTTGTCCGTTAGCAGGTTTTTGAATTGTTTTAGTTTTATTAAGAATTTTGTTAGCAAGGCTCTTAAACTCCAATTCTTCCAAGAGTTTTCCGAGTTCGGCCTCGTTGGGCTCCGTCAGTTTCAACTCGTCCATGTTGAGTTCGATGGGCACATCAGTTCGGATGGTGGCGAGAAACTTCGACATCTTGATATCATCGACGTGGGTTTCCACTTTCGTCTTCAATGCCCCTTTCAGTTCGGAAGTGCGAGCGAGCAGTTGTTCAATGCTACCAAACTCGTTGATAAGTTTGACGGCTGTCTTCTCACCCACACCTGGACAGCCGGGGAAGTTGTCGCTGGAGTCGCCCATCAGTGCCAACAGGTCGATGACGGCCAGCGCTGATGGAATGCCATATTTCTGCATGACCTCGGTAGTACCCATTGTCTCGTAGCCACCACCGTGGCGTGGACGGAAAATGAATACCTTATCGGTAACCAGCTGGCCATAGTCCTTATCGGGTGTCAGCATATAGGTCTCGATGCCTTGTTGCCCAGCCTTAGTGGCAAGAGTACCAATAACATCGTCGGCTTCAAAGCCATCGACTTGCAGAATGGGTATGTTATAGGCTTGCAGCAGTGTCTTGATAATGGGGACAGCCTGTCGAATATCCTCAGGAGTGGCTTCGCGCTGAGCCTTATAGGCAGGGTAGGCCTCGCTGCGGAAAGTAGGGCCGTGAGGGTCGAAAGCCACACCGATGTGGGTGGGTTGTTCCTTGGTCAGTACCTCTTGCAGCGTATTGAGAAAGCCGACAATGGCTGACGTATTGAGTCCTTTCGAGTTGATGCGAGGGTTCTTGATAAACGCATAGTATGAACGGTAAATAAGCGCGTAGGCATCTAAAAGAAATAGTTTCTCCATATAACTTTGTTTATTTTCTGCGTAAAATTACTAAAAAATATGGTAATTCCCGATATTTTCACTAATTTTGTCACAAAATTCAGTGATAATGGATTATTTGTCAATCATCAGGCGACCGATAGAAAGCGATTTAAGTCGCTTTATTGAATTGTTCAACCAGTGTCTGACACACACTGATGGATTGTTGTCAGAGGTGTTGTCATACGTGAGGCAACGGGCTGGAAAGCAGATGCGCCCCATGCTGATGTTGCTGATGGCTAAGAACTATGGACAGGTTAGCGAGGTGACGCAGTATGCTGCGGTGGGATTGGAACTGCTGCACACATCATCACTTATCCACGACGACGTGGTGGACGAGAGCGACGAGCGTCGCGGACAACCCTCGGTGAATGCAAGCTATAATAATAAGGTGGCTGTATTGGTGGGCGACTATATCCTGTCGACGGTGCTGTTGAATGTTTCTTATACGAATAATCAGCGTATCATTGAGTATCTGGCTGAGCTGGGTCGCGTGCTGGCGGCTGGTGAATTGCTGCAACTGTCAAACGTTAAGAATGGGGAAGTCAGGGAGGATGTCTACTATGAGGTTATCAAGAAGAAGACAGCCGCCCTGTTTGAAGCCTGTGCAGCCATTGGTGCTGTGTCGGCTAATGCCAGCGATGAGGAGGTCCAGAAAGCTAAGGAATTTGGCCAGAATTTGGGCGTTATGTTCCAGATTCGTGATGATATCTTCGATTATTTTGACTCAAAGGAGATAGGCAAGCCCACGGGCAACGACATGGCAGAGGGCAAGCTGACACTGCCTGTCATCTATGCACTGAATAACACAGACTTTGAATCCATGCAGGCGTTGGCACGTAAGGTGAAGGCTGGTACGATTAATGCTGAGGAAATAGCTGTTTTGGTGGAGTTTACCAAAAAGCAGGGCGGCATAGAGTATGCCGAACGGCGGATGGCTGAATACAGCAAACTGTGCATGGAATATATCGAGCAGAACGTAAAAGAAAAGGCTGTCAAGGAAGCCCTGACAGCCTATGTCAACTATGTAGTTGAGCGTAATTACTAAACTTTTAGAAGAACTTAGTCTCTACGCCAGTTACCTCGCTCAGTAGTAGGTTGGCCAAGCGCGACGTTCCCATGCGGAACCACTGATTGGTGAGCCATTGTTCGCCCAGCACTTCCTTGACGATGGTGTACATCGTGACGGCATCCATCACTGTGTTCAATCCACCAGCGGGCTTGAAACCAATCTGAATACCCGTCTTTTCATAGTATTCCTTGATAGCCTGACACATGACGTAGGCAGCTTCTGGCGTGGCGGCAGGCTCCAGTTTGCCAGTAGAAGTCTTGATGTAGTCGGCTCCAGCGTACATCGACAGGATAGAAGCCTTCTTGATGTTTGAAGCGGTTTTCAGGCAGCCTGTTTCCAGAATAACCTTCATCTTCTTGTCGCCGCAAACGCTCTTTAGTTCTGAGATTTCGTCGGCTACCTCTTCATAGTTACCACTAAGGAACTTGCCTACCGACATAACAATGTCAATCTCCGTAGCACCGTCCTTGACAGCCAGTGCCGTTTCGGCCACTTTAACCTCGATAAGAGCCTGAGAAGAGGGGAACGAACCGCTGACACAGGCGATTTCAACACCATCGATTTCCAGTGTCTCGGCTACGGTCTTGGCAAAGCACGGATAGACACAGATGGTGGCCACGTGGGGCAGTTCAGGGTATTGTTCGTCAAACTGGTTGACGCGCTCGGTAAAGGCCATTACGCTTTCTTCAGAGTCGGTGGTCTTGAGGGTGGTCAGCTCAACGCTGCCCATCAGGAATTTCTTTACTTCGGGAGTGTCGTTCTGGGGCACCTTTTCAGCGATAATCTTCCTGACAGCCTCGCGAACTTCGTCGTCGTTGAGTTCACAGTTGTAAAGATTTAGGGTCTTTTCATACTTATTTTCTTCCATAGTTATTTGAGTTTAACGTTATTAATGTGTCGTTCTTTGTCGCGACTGGTTTTCTTTTCAAGGTTCTTTTGTAGTTCTGCAGTCAGGTCGATGCCCGTCTGATTGGCCAGACAGAGCAGTACCCACAGCACGTCGGCCATTTCGTCGCCTAAGTTGTCTTTCTCGCCTTCCTTGAAACTCTGGTCGCCATACTTGCGGGCAATGACGCGGGCCAGCTCGCCTACTTCCTCCGTCAGTACCGCCATGTTGGTGAGTTCCGAGAAGTAGCGCACCCCGTATGTCTTAATCCACTGGTCTACAGCCTGCTGTGCTTCTTTGATAGTCATTGTCTCGTAAACATTTGTAGAAGCAAAATGATGATGGCGATAAGCAGAATCACGATGTTCTGTCGGTTCTCGCGAGCGTATTCATTCCAGTGGAACGCCTTGTAGAGAAACGTGACAAGCCACAGCAACAGTCCCATAAAGCAGGGCCACATGCCGAAATTGGCGCCCCAAATCCATGAAAAAGCGATGCCGATAATGACCAGCACCAGCCCTGATATTTCTATTTCGCGCAGGTATTTTTTCATCGTTCTGTATTTGTTTTATTCTTTGTTCTTCGTGTCCATGCAGATGGTTACGGGGCCGTCGTTCAGGAGTTCTACCTTCATGTCGGCTCCAAACTCGCCCGTGCCGACGGGTTTGCCCAGTGCTTCGCTCAGTTTATTGCAGAACTCATGGTAGAGTGGGATAGAGTGTTCATGGCTGCCAGCTCGGAACCACGACGGGCGGTTGCCCTTTTTATAACTGGCATACAGCGTGAATTGACTGACTACCAAGGCATTGCCCCCGATGTCCAGAATGGAGCGATTCATGACGTGGTTCTCGTCGTCGAAGACGCGCAGCGAGGCTATCTTCCTGACCAGCCAGTCAACGTCCTCCGATGTGTCCTCGTCGCACACCCCCAGCAGGATAAGAAAACCCTGCTGAATGGCTGATTTTGTAGTCCCTTCAATGGTGACGCTGGCGTGGCTGACACGTTGTATAACTGCTCTCATGCCTGCAAAGTTACGACATTATTCTGAAAGTACCAAAGCATTAGGAGCGGAAATGCTCGAAGATTATCTTGGCCTTTGCCGGGCCTACCAACGCTTCCAGCACCGAGAGTTCGGCTTCACGTATTTTCTTTACCGATTTAAGGCCCTTCAGAAGCTCGTCACGCGTCTTTGGACCGATGCCCTTGATGTCGTCCAGTTCGGAGTGCAGGGCGTGCTTAGAACGCTTGTCTCGGTGGAATGTAATGGCAAAGCGGTGTACTTCGTCCTGCAGTTGGGTGAGCACTCGGAATAGCTCTGAGGTGTCTTTCATGCCGATAGTGCGGGGTGGGAAACCGTAGAGCAACTCGTTGGTGCGGTGGCGGTCGTTCTTGGCCAGTCCGGCGATGGGAATATCCAGATGCAGCTCGTCCTGTACAGCCTGTCGGATGACCTCCATCTGACCCTTGCCGCCATCGGCCACGATGAGGTCGGGCAGGGGTTGTTGTTCCTGTACGAGGCGGTTGTAACGTCTCAAAACCACCTCTTTCATCGAGGCATAGTCGTCTGGCCCCACTACCGTCTTGATGTTATACTTGCGGTAGTCCTGCTTCGAGGGCTTCATCTTCTTGAATACCACACAGGCCGCCACGGCATCGGTTCCTGAGATGTTGGAGTTATCGAAGCACTCTATGTGGTAGGGTAGTTTGGGCAGATGCAGCAGGTCTTGCAGCTCTTTCATCAGGCGCACTTGCTTCTGCTCCGGGTTTAGCTTTTCGGCTTGCTTCAGGCGGTCGAATTTGTACTGTTTTCCGTTCATCAGCGACAGCTCTAAAAGGGTCTTTTTATCGCCTCGCTGGGGCACGGTGATGGTCACTCCCTCCATGTTGAGGTCTATCTCCTGTGGCAGGATAATCTCCTTGGCATGACTCTGGAATCGCTCTCGCATCTCGGCAATCGCCAACTGCAACAGCTCCTCGTCAGTCTCGTCGAGTTTCTTTTTGTATTCAAAGGTGAAACTCTGGTTAATCTGCCCGTTGGAGACATGGATGTAATTGACAAAGGCCAGCTTGTCGTCGTTGGTAATGGTCAGTACGTCCACGTTGTTGATAGTGTGCGAAACAACTTCGCTGGTGGCCACAAACTTCTCTATCAGCAGGTAGCGACGCTTCACCTCCTCGGCTTCTTCGAAGCGCAGTTCTTCGGCTAATAGCATCATTTCGTCCTTCATGTCGCGAAGCACTTGACGGGTGTTGCCCTTCAGAATCTCACGAGCCTGCTCAATGTTCTTGTGGTAGTCTTCTCTCGACTGCTTGCCTACGCAGGGAGCGCCACAGTTTTTGATGTGGTACTCCAGACACACTTGGTATTTCTTCTGTTCAATGCCTTCCTTGCTGATGGGAAAACGGCAGGTGCGAGGGCGATAGAGCTTCTTGATTAAGTCGAGCACGGCATACATCGAAGCAATGTGCGAGTATGGCCCGTAGTAGGTGCCCCACTTTTTGTTAATGGTGCGCGTGGTGAAGATGCGGGGCAGTTCTTCCTTGGTAATGCAGATGCTGGGGTAGGTCTTGCCGTCTTTCAGCAACACGTTGTAGCGCGGATTGTACTTCTTAATCAGTGCGTTCTCCAGCAGTAGTGCGTCTTCTTCGGTGTTGACCACCGTGTAACTGATGTCCCAAATCTTTGAGACCAGCACCTTCGTCTTAAACCTGTCAACCTCTGTGTGGAAATAAGACGAAACACGGCTCTTCAGGTTCTTGGCCTTGCCTACATATATAATAGTGCCTTCAGCATCGTAATACTGATAGCTGCCGGGCTTCTCGGGCAGTGCCCTTACAATAGCTTTTAACTTAGCTAATCGTGCTTCGTTCTCTTCCTTTGTCATGTTCTATTGTTTCACGTGAAACGTAATATCTCGTCCTTCTTGGGGAAAGAACCGTTCTTACCCTTGGAAAGAGCCGTTCTTTCCATGAGTAAGACCCGTTCTTTCTGAGGGTAGGAACGGTTCTTTCTCGCTCATCCAATAAATATATAGTGGTGTAGGCTTGGTTTGGTGGGTTTTTTAGACCGTAATGAGGGTGGTCACTTCCGTGTCCTTGTCGAATACATCGCGGCCATGCAGTCCCTCATCAGTGATTTCAATCAGGAAGTTCACGTAGATGCCTTTAGGGTTGAACTTCTTGACCAGATTGCAAGCAGCCTTCATAGTCCCGCCCGTAGCCAGCAGGTCGTCGTGTAACAGAACGATGTCTTTGTCGTTGATGGCATCTTCGTGAATCTCGATAGTGTCCTTGCCATATTCCTTGCTGTAACTTTCCTGTACGGTGGCGGCAGGCAGTTTCCCCGGTTTACGGGCCAGCACCACACCAGCTCCCAACTTGACGGCCAGTGCCGAGGCCATGACAAATCCGCGGCTCTCTATGCCTACAATCTTGGTAATTCCTTTGTTTTTGTAGATTTCGTACAGTTCATCCACCATGATTTGCAGACACGCTGGATTCTTGAAAAGGGTGGTTACGTCGCGGAAATTAATTCCTTTCTGCGGAAAATCTGGCACACAGCGCAGATTTGCCATGAGTGTTTTGTTGTTCATAATCAGTGGTTTTATCAATATTACATACTTGTTTTGTTTCACGTGAAACCTATCTACCCAACAATACCAGCATGGCGTTAATGTCACTGGGCGACACCCCCGGTATGCGGCTTGCCTGCGCCAGCGTGACGGGCTGAATCTTTTCCAGCTTTTGGCGTGCTTCGGTTGAAATGGCTGTTAGGTTCGGATAGTCGAACTTGCCCTTGATTTTAATGTTTTCCAAGCGGTGCATCTTTTCAGCCACCATCTGCTCACGCTCAATATATCCCTGATATTTAATGTGTATTTCGGCGGCTTCTGCTATTTCCTCTTGCCTGTTGGGCAGTGCGCTGACGTGGGCTTTCAGCTCGGGAACTATCTGGTAGAGCTTCTCGAAGTTCAGTTCTGGTCGAGCCACAAGGTCTTCCAGCTTGCAACCGTAGACGAGTGGGGTAGAGCCAGCCGCCTGCAAAGCGTCGTTCACCAGCTTAGGTTTAATGGCGTATGTCTTACAGAAACTTTCGATTTCTTCGACATGTTGCTTCTTCTCCAGCCACCAGTCATAGCGGTCGCGTTTGGCAATACCCAAGTTGTATGCTTTCTCCGTCAGTCGGGCATCGGCATCGTCCTGCCGTAACAAGATACGATATTCGGCTCTTGAGGTGAACATACGGTAGGGCTCGTCCACACCTTTTGTCACCAAGTCGTCTATCAACACGCCGATGTAGGCTTCGTCACGCTTGAGTTCAAAGGTGGGTGCTGCGCTTCCGTCACAATCTGTGGAACCGGCAAACAGGGCGGCATTGATGCCCGCCAGCGTTCCTTGTCCGCCAGCCTCCTCGTAACCCGTGGTGCCGTTTACCTGCCCAGCCATGAACAGACCGTTGATAATTTTCGATTCCAACGAGTGTTTCAACTGGGTAGGGTCGAAGAAATCGTATTCTATTGCGTAGCCCGGACGATAGACTTTCAGGTCGCGCAGGGCTGGTATCTTCTTCAGGGCGGCTATTTGCACGTCCATCGGCAGTGACGACGAAAAGCCGTTAAGATACATTTCATTGGTGGTTTCGCCTTCAGGCTCTAAGAATAGCAGGTGCTGCGGACGGTCGGGGAATGTGACCAGCTTGGTTTCTATCGACGGACAGTAGCGCGGCCCGATGGATTGTATCTGACCATTATAAAGAGGTGAGTCGGCCAGTCCGCTGCGAAGCGTCTCGTGTACCTCCTCATTGGTGTAGCACACCCAGCAGGGCAGTTGCTGCAAAGGGCGCTGTTCGCCTAAGTACGAGAACTTATAGTAGCCGTTTTCACCGTCCTGCCGTTCCATGTCTTCAAAGTGGACGCTGCGCTTGTCAATGCGGACGGGGGTGCCCGTCTTCATGCGAGCCGAGCGGATGCCATGTCGCGTAATGCTTTCCGTGAAGTGGGGGACGGCAGGTTCGGCAATGCGTCCGCCGGGAACCATCTTCCGCCCGATGTGCATAAGTCCGTTAAGAAAGGTGCCAGCCGTAATGATGACTGCCTTGGCTCTGAGTTCGCAACCCCAGATGGTCTTTACACCAACCACCTGCTTGGTGGGCTGAGCGTCTGTCAAAGTCTGCTTAATATCCTCAACGAGCAGTTCGTCAGCCTGGTCTTGCCAGATGTCAAGATTGGGCGTTTCATCGAGCATCTGTCTCCATTTCCAGATAAACTTGCCACGGTCGCACTGCGCTCTGGGGCTCCATACAGCTGGCCCCTTCGAGCGGTTCAGCATTCGGAACTGAATGGCCGTAGCGTCTGTTACCAGCGCCATCTGTCCGCCCAGTGCGTCTATCTCACGTACTATCTGTCCTTTCGCAATGCCACCAATGGCAGGATTGCACGACATCTGTGCAATCTTGTTCATATCCATCGTGACCAGACACGTCTTGGCGCCCATGTTGGCCGATGCCGTTGCAGCCTCGCACCCTGCGTGTCCTCCTCCAATCACTATCACGTCATACTTCAAAATCATGTGGCAAAATTACTAATAAGTGAGCGAAATGCCAAATTTTTGCAAAACAATGTAGTTTTTCGTACCTTTGCTGCGTCTAACGAGCAAATCATTCAATCTGACAGACGAAACAATGACGACATTAGAAACGAAATTTGCGCAAACTGTAGCGGAACACAAGAGCACCATCTACACCGTGTGCTATATGTTCTCGCAAGATGCTGACGAGGTCAACGACCTGTTCCAAGAGGTACTAGTCAATCTTTGGAGAGGATTCAAAGGCTTCGAGCATCGCTCAGACATCAAGACATGGCTCTATCGAGTGGCACTTAACACCTGCATCAGTCTTGATAGGAAGAAACGTCGCTCGGCCACCGTCCGGCTGAGTATGGACATCAATCTCTTTGAGGACCGCGACGAGGATACCCGTCAGGTGGATATGCTCCACAGACGTATCTCCAAGTTGCAACCCTTCGACCGTGCGATAGTCCTGCTCTGGCTTGAGAACCTCAGCTATGAGGAAATCGGGCAGATAGTCGGCATCACCGCTAAGAACGTCAGCGTTCGCCTGTTCAGAATCCGTGAGCAGTTAAAACAAATGTCAAACGATTAAACGCAAAGACCAATGATGAACAACAAAGATTTCGAGTTAGAAGATATGCGCCAGCAGATGGCTACGCTAAACAAGAAGCTGGCGCAGCAGGAAATAGTGAACGACCGCATGATTCGTCACTCGATGAAGAAACGCGTTGATACCATTCTTCGCAAGTATCACGCCATGATAGCAGTAGGGCTCCTGATGATATTTTACAGCTACTGGAGCTTTGTCAAAATATCAAACTTCTCCATTATTTTCTGGATTGCTACCTGTATTTTAATGCTGGCTTGCTCTGGGGCAACATATTACAATAGCAAGAACCTGACGGATAATAACTTGATGACGAATAACCTTGTGGATGTTAGACGCAGGATGGCCCGTGCTAAAAAGTTCGATGCCAACTGGCTTTTCATAGGCATCCCCAGTGCTATTATTTGGTTTGGCTTTTTCGTCTATGAAACTTATAAGATACATTCCAATGTGCTGAACAGTCCTCTGTTCTGGGGCGGATGCTTTGGAGGCATTGTCGGAGCCATCGTAGGTTTCAATATGCACTTCAATATCCAGCGTCAGTATCAGGACATCATCGACCAGATAGAGGACATTACAGCAGGTCAATAGAAGGTTCCCACAGGTAACGGCTCATGTCTACGTGACCGTTAGGCTTGAAACGTACACTCTCTCCCTCTAATAGCGGGCGCTGGCGGCTCCACCCTGGAGCCGTGCGCCCTTCTTTATTAACCACCCGATGGCAAGGCAGCAGCTCGGCCCCGGGCGTATAGCGCAGTGTGCGCCCCACCATCCTCGAATGACTTGGCCAACCCGCCAGTGCCGCAATGATGCCGTAGGTGCAGACCCGCCCGCGCGGTATCTGGCTAACGATATTCAGTACGTCGTCGCGAAACTGCCGCGCTTGCTCAGGTGTCATCTTGTCAGGATAGTCTTTCATCATGATGGTATAAACGTGGGTAGCTTTTAATACATGGGAACGTCCTCGAAGTGATTGATTTCAGGTTCGCCGTCATCAGGGGTGCCAATGACGGAAACGACATCAAACCGTATCTCATTATCAATGTGCTTGTATTTCACATAGTGGTTAACGGCTGCCCGCAGGTTGCGCAACTTTGCGTAGTCAACGGCCTCCTCTGGCTCGCCAAACACACGGTTGCGGCGTGTCTTCACTTCCACGAACACCACTGTCTCGTCCACTACGGCAATGATGTCTATGTCGCGATGACCTGAATGCCAGTCACGCTCTACGATAGTATACCCTTTTTGTCGTAAATACAGGGCAGCCTGTTCTTCGCCCCATGCTCCCAGTTCGTTGTGTGCAGCCATAAGCCTTGAATTGTTATGAGCACAAAGATAGGCAAAATTTTGTATAAATAGCGCATTTTCTAATGGAAACTTTTGTGGCTTTCACAATTTTATAGTAATTTTGTGGCCTGAATGTGTACACGCGTACTTATTGTTGAGTATTCATTAATTAATTTAATTCAATATTTTTATGTGGTTAATCAATTCATCAATTGGTCGTAAGGTTGTAATGTCCGTTACGGGTATTGCGCTGATTTTGTTCTTGACATTCCACTGTTGCATGAACATTGTCGCGCTGTTCTCAGGCGAGGCTTACAACATGATTTGCGAATTGCTGGGTGCCAACTGGTATGCCGTTGTGGCTACTATGGGTCTGGCTGCCCTGGCTGTCATTCACATTGTCTATGCGTTTATCCTGACGGCTCAGAACCGTAAGGCTCGCGGCGACAATCGCTATGCCATTGCTACGGAGGTTAATCCGGGCAAGGTAGAGTGGGCTTCTAAGAACATGCTCGTGCTGGGTATCATCATCCTGCTGGGTCTGTTGCTCCACCTGTTCAACTTCTGGTACAACATGATGCTTGCTGAGATTGTAGGCTTCTCGGGTGGTCATCTGCCCTCTGACGGCTTCGCATTCATCATCGACACTTTCGGCAATCCTGTCTATGCTGTGCTGTACATCATCTGGATTGTGGCTATCTGGTACCACCTGACTCACGGTTTCTGGTCGGCTATGCAGACGCTGGGTATCAGCGGTAAGGTATGGTTCTGCCGCTGGAAGGTCATCGGTTGTATCTACACCACTCTGCTCATGCTGGGCTTCCTCGTAGTTATTCTGGCTTTTGTACTGAAGTGTGCTCCGAGCCTCTGCTGCTATGGAGGTTGCTAATTGTTAACTTTTAAATCTAAAGAAGAATTATGGCAAAAGTATTAGATTCAAAGATTCCCGCAGGTCCAGTACCTGAGAAATGGAAGGAATATAAGGCTCATCAGCGTCTGGTCAACCCGAAGAACAAGCTGAAGCTTGATGTCATCGTTGTCGGCACTGGTTTGGCTGGTGCATCTGCTGCTGCATCGCTGGGCGAGATGGGATTCAACGTTATTAACCTGTGCATTCAGGATTCGCCCCGTCGTGCTCACTCAATTGCTGCCCAGGGTGGTATCAACGCTGCCAAGTGTTATCAGAACGATGGTGACTCTATCTATCGTCTGTTCTACGACACTGTAAAGGGTGGTGACTATCGTGCCCGTGAGGCCAACGTGTATCGTCTGGCTGAAGTGTCAAACAACATCATCGACCAGTGCGTGGCTCAGGGTGTTCCCTTTGCTCGTGAATATGGTGGTATGCTGGCCAACCGTTCTTTCGGTGGTGCTCAGGTGAGCCGTACTTTCTATGCCAAGGGTCAGACGGGTCAGCAGTTGCTGCTCGGTGCTTACTCTTCACTGTCTTGTCAGGTAAAGGCTGGTAAGGTGAAGCTCTACACCCGCTATGAGATGGAAGACGTGGTGATTGTTGACGGTCGTGCTCGTGGTATTATCGCCAAGAATCTTGTTACTGGTCAGCTGGAGCGCTTCTCGGCCAATGCCGTAGTTATTGCTACTGGTGGTTATGGTAACACTTACTTCCTTTCTACCAACGCTATGGGTTGCAACTGTACCGCTGCCATTCAGTGCTATCGTAAGGGTGCCTACTTTGCAAATCCCTCATACGTTCAGATTCACCCCACCTGTATTCCTGTTCACGGCGACAAGCAGTCTAAGCTGACGCTGATGTCAGAGTCGCTGCGTAACGACGGCCGTATTTGGGTACCCAAGAAGATTGAGGATGCCAAGGCATTACAGGCTGGTACGAAGCAGGGCTGGGAAATTCCCGAGGAAGACCGCGACTACTATTTGGAGCGTCGCTATCCTGCCTTTGGTAACCTCGTTCCTCGCGATGTGGCTTCACGTGCTGCTAAGGAGCGTTGCGACAAGGGCTTCGGCGTAAACAACACTGGTCTGGCTGTATTCCTTGACTTCTCAGAGTCAATCAACCGTCTGGGCATTGATGTCATTATGCAGCGCTATGGCAACCTTTTCGAGATGTACGAAGAGATTACCGACGTGTTCCCTGGCGACGTGGCCAACGAAATCAACGGTGTGAAGTATTACAAGCCCATGATGATTTATCCTGCTATCCACTACACGATGGGTGGTATCTGGGTTGACTACGAGCTGCAGACCACTATTCCTGGCCTGTTCGCTATCGGTGAGTGTAACTTCTCCGACCACGGTGCTAACCGTCTGGGTGCTTCGGCACTGATGCAGGGCTTGGCCGATGGTTACTTCGTATTGCCTTATACTATTCAGAACTATCTGGCCGACCAGGCTGTGTGGCCGAAGGTTTCTACCGACCTGCCTGAGTTTGCTGAGGCTGAGAAGAAGGTTGACGCTGAAATGGAGCGCCTGCTGAAGATTCAGGGTAAGCGTTCCGTTGACTCTATCCATAAGGAACTTGGCCATATTATGTGGGAGTATGTAGGTATGGGTCGTACCGCTGAGGGTCTGAAGACAGGTCTGAAGAAGATGCACGAACTGGAGAAGGAGTTCGACACCAACCTGTTTGTGCCTGGCACGAAGGAAGGTCTGAACGTGGAGCTTGACAAGGCTATCCACCTGCGCGACTTCTTCACGATGGGTCAGCTTGTTGCTTTCGATGCTCTGAGCCGTAACGAGTCCTGCGGTGGTCACTTCCGCGAGGAGTACCAGACCGAGGAAGGCGAGGCTAAGCGCGACGACGAGAACTACTTCTACGTAGGCTGCTGGGAGTACAAAGGCAAGGGCAACGAGCCTGAGCTTACCAAGGAACCTCTGGAGTACGAAGCTATTAAGGTACAGACACGTAACTATAAGAACTAATTGATATGGCAAAGAATATTTCATTTACAATAAAGTTCTGGCGCCAGAATGGCCCCAAGGACGCAGGTCATTTCGATACCCACGAAATGCACGATATCCCCGATGACACCTCTTTCCTCGAGATGCTTGACATCTTGAACGAGGAGCTTATCAACGAAGGCAAGGAGCCCTTCGTGTTCGACCACGACTGCCGCGAGGGTATCTGCGGTATGTGCTCTTTGTATATTAACGGTACGCCTCATGGCCGTACAGAGCGCGGTGCTACCACCTGCCAGCTCTATATGCGCCGTTTCAACGACGGTGACGTTATCACTGTTGAGCCTTGGCGCTCTGCAGCCTTCCCTGTTATTAAGGACTGCATGGTCGACCGCAATGCCTTCGATAAGATTATTCAGGCTGGCGGTTACACCACTATCCGCACTGGTCAGGCTCAGGATGCCAACGCTATCCTTATTCCGAAGGAGGATGCCGACGAGGCTATGGATTGCGCCTCTTGCATCGGTTGTGGTGCCTGCGTAGCCGCTTGTAAGAACGGCTCAGCCATGCTCTTCGTTTCGTCTAAGGTGGCTCAGCTTGCCCTCCTTCCTCAAGGTCGCGTAGAGGCTGCCCGTCGTGTGAAGAACATGATTGCCAAGATGGATGAGCTCGGCTTCGGTAACTGCACCAACACCCGTGCTTGTGAGGCCGTCTGTCCGAAGAACGAAACCATCGCCAACATCGCTCGTCTTAACCGCGAGATGATTAAGGCCAAGATGGCAGACTAAGCAATATACATTATTATAATAAGAGCGCCACAGGCATATAACCTGTGGCGCTCTTGTTAGGTATTTCATAGAGTTTACGTTAGATTTGAGTTATGACAGAAAAGGAAAAATGCGCCAAAGGGTTGCTATACGATGCCAATTACGATACCGAGTTAATCCAAGAAAGGTTAGCTTGTCAAGAGCAGTGTTTTAATTTTAACAGCTTGCGTCCGTCTGAAGTTACAGCAAAGGCGGAAATAATATCACACTTATTTGGTAGGACAGGTAACGGATTTACCATATTAGCCCCTTTCACTTGTGACTATGGTTATAACATAGAGATTGGAGATAGTTTCTTTGCTAATTACAATCTCGTCATTCTTGATGCAGCAAAAGTGTCTTTTGGAGATAATGTATTTATTGGCCCTAATTGCTCTTTCTATACCGCTATCCATCCACTTGATTCCGAAAGACGTAATCAGGGTTTAGAATGTGCAAAGCCCATTGTTGTTGGAAATAACGTATGGTTTGGTGGTAATGTGGTAGTTCTGCCCGGGGTAACCATTGGTGATGATTGTGTAATAGGTGCAGGTAGCGTCGTAACGAAATCTGTTCCAGAATTTTCTGTAGTTGCTGGAAATCCTGCCCGCATAATTAGAACTTTGAAATAAAAGCAGTACCTTTGCAGCGCGAATGAGAACTGAGAAAGATATGGAGAACCTGCAACGTGATAGTATTGACTTCGGACAGATGAACATTCCGTCGTTGTTCTGCAAACTGTTTTTTCCTACGCTGATGGGGATGATATTCAATGCAATGCTCAATGTGGCTGACGGTATGTTTGTGGGGCACGGAGTGGGCAGCGATGCACTGGCTGCCATCAACATTGTTGCACCGCTATTTACGATTACCACGGGCATCGGACTTATGTTTGGTATTGGCGCATCGGTGGTGGCCAGCGTACATCTGTCGCGTGGCAATATCAAGGCGGCCAATATCAACGTCACACAAGCCTTTATAGTGTCGCTACTCGTTATGTTGGCAATAGTGGTGGCTGTTGGTCTGTTTCACGAACAATTCATTCGCCTGCTCGGTGGTAGCGACCAGCTTCTGCCCTATGCCCGCGACTATTTGTTGCTCTTGCTGCCAGGCTGCCCATTCCTGCTGCTTGAGAGTATAGGGCTTATGCTGATACGCCTCGACGGTTCGCCACGCTATGCTATGATGTGCAACATAGTGCCGGCACTGATAAACATTGTACTCGACTATATGTTCATCTTCCCTTTTGGCATGGGTGTCGGTGGTGCTGCTTTGGCCACATCGCTGGGATGTGCCGTAGGTGGAGTGATGGTTGTGTGGTATTTTGCACGCTGTTCGCAGACGCTGAGGATGTACAGACTGAAGTTGTCGCGTACAAGTCTGCGGCTCACCATACGCAATGTGGGGTATATGACAAGGCTCGGCGCATCGGCTTTTCTCACCGAGATAGCCATGTCGGTAATGATGCTTACGGGCAATTACGTCTTCATCCGTCAGATGGGCGAGGCTGGTGTGGCAGCGTTCAGTATAGCCTGCTATCTGTTTCCTCTGGTCTTCATGGTCAACAATGCTGTGGCGCAGGCTGCCCAGCCCATCATCAGCTATAACTACGGGGCAGGCAACGCTGCGAGAGTGCGCAAGGCATTGCGTACAAGCCTTGTGGCAGGCAGTATCTGCGGTTCGCTGGCTACGGTCTTGCTCTGTGTCTTCTCTGAGCCTATCGTTGGGCTTTTTCTCTCACCCGAATATCCTGCCCATGCCATTGCCGCAAGTGGCATACCAGTATATGCCTCATGTGCGCTGTTCTTCGCCCTTAACATAGCCTTCATAGGCTATTACCAAAGCATTGAGCGTCCTATACGAGCCACCGTTTATACGCTCCTGCGTGGCATTATCCTGCTTGTACCCGCCTTTCTCATCTTGCCTGCGCTGTATGGCAATACAGGGGCATGGCTGGCCATACCATGCGCCGAAGCACTCACGCTTGTAGTCATCGTAGCAGATTTTTATATTTCAGTTTTGGCAAAGTCTGGCAGATTAGCGTAATCAATGAAATTACCCCATTCGTCCAGTCAGAAGCTCTGTTTCAAGTATGCTGTATATATAAGCTGTGCTTTGCGAAAATAAGCCTGTTTGCAAGTTCAGAATCTTACTATATGTTTCAGAGTTGTACACTCTGTTCAGAGCCTCTTTCATTGATAGATTACATTCTTTTATCAATCTCAAAGCCAGTTCCTTCACAAGTTCTTCTATCATAAAGGTTGACTTCGAATGAGCGTAGACAGATGTCTCATTATCAGTCAGTCGAACGTTAACCAGCTCAATATTAGTCAAAGTCTCTTTATTCATAGCTTCCTCAGATATTTTAATGACCGTTCTGTGCTAAAAAAGTATTGGTAGGTTTCACCGCCCATGTGTTCAATCTCTTTTATAAACTGAGTCACGTCAATAATTCTTGCATTCAGCCTTCGCAGTTGATAACCTACTGTGTCGTTTGCTATAGGTCCAAATACAATATCATACTGGTGTCGTTGTTCATGGGATTTATTATCTCTGTTGAGTTGAATAAACTCACCCCATTCCATGCAGTAATGCTCAAATCGTCTATACCCTTCTCCCAGTTCTGCTAAGGCTTTTTCTTCGTCAAACTCAAACTGTGTGACAACTGGGTTGCCGCCAAAAATTAAAGACTTCTTAGCAGCCATTTCCTGAGCTTGTGTCATATCAGCTGAAAGATAAAAGCCTATTCCAAAGTCCTTGCCAGGTTTTGACTTGCTAAAGTCGATAGTCTCTATCTCGACATTTGACCCGTGATACAGAATCATGCTAATTTCCCTCCATTCTTACGACAATACAAGGTTAAATCTTCTACCACACCTTCAAACGACTGGGTATGCTCTACGTTATAGAACTCATCCACGAAATCTATTCCCTTGAAGCGTTCCAGATAACGATATGCCTGCTGCGAATTTAGCGAGAACTTATCAGCAAATTCATTGACTACGGCAATGATATAAGCTACTTTATCTTCCAATCTAACCTCCATAGTCTTTTGAGTTAAATATTACTTTATGTGGCAAAAGTACGATAAAGTTCTGATATTTCCAAGAGTTTATCCATCTTTCTTTGTTACATACCCTATGAAGTTATTCTATATATCCCCCAGTTCGGAATAAAAATATTGTGCTTTTTTATAATAGTATCTCCTTCGGGTAGCTCCAGTATCTATTTCGGTATGTTTTAGTATCTGTTTATATAGTAAACAGATACTGTTTAATGTGGAAATAGATACTGGAGCTACCCGAAGGAGATACTGGAGGCGGGAAGTTCGTTTGTGTTACGCAATTAAGCTATTCTTCATCGGTCTTCACTAACTCAAAAAAGCTACTTATTTCCTGTTGGTCTATTGCCTGACGAACATTGAAACGCTTTGTCTGGTCCATATATCCCTTGCGTCTCACCTTTATTTCTATCTGTACGTCTTGTGCATTACTCTCGGTAAGCCCGACAATGTTAAATCCGCGAGTTCCCTTGTAAGGGGTAGTGCCGAGATATAGCTCGTTAGTGTTTTTCACTTCATTGGGTACACTTGATATTACACGCCACATAATACGTGCTCCCTGCGGTTCCGAGTCAAAGAACCAACGGATAATAGTCTTTTCCAATGATGTTTGGCCTGGTTTCTCACGTGTTACACGTTCCTGATTGTCATTATTGTTGGTGGTAGTGACATACGTTTCCATCAAGTCATCTTGATAGCTTGCCTTAAATGGTAAGAAGATTTCCTTTGATTCTGGTTTCATCATCGCACCCGTAGCAGCATCAACTCCCAGACCAGGCAATCCACCAAGCAAAATGTTCCATATAGTTGTGCAATTAAATTGTTTCTTTACGCTCACACTCACATCATCATATCCCTTTGCTGAGGCCTTGATAGTGGTAGGCTTAAAACCTCGCTTTATCTTTACCTTGTAAGGGAGAAAGATGTTTCTTTCCGTCTTACCATCATAGGTAAGATTAACAGGTGCCGTAACCTCGTCATTTTTGATAGTTACTTTAGCCTGTGACCCACTGAGAATGGAAGCACACGATGTAAATAACAATGATGCCATAGCACCAATAAGAAGATTGTTTTTGTTCATAACTAACTATTTTTAGAATTAAATTAAGTAATTACTTCTTTAGTGTTCACCCTCCGACAAGGAGGTGTGCATCTTGCTATATTGTAAGGTGTACTCCCTGCTATTTATCATCTTTAGTCCTAAATGTAATTTTTTATAATTTTATTTGTGATTATTAGATATTTATTGTAATTTTGTGGCCAGATTTATATCGAAAAAGATACACACCTCCTTGTCGGAGGTGTGTAATTTATTGGCCAAATTTTGCTTTTTATCTGTTAATTAAGCCAATATTATAGAAGCGAAAAAAAGGATAATATGTCAGAATAGCCATAGTGGGCCGTTTCCTTTGCCTATATGCAGGTTGCGGCCTTGGGCTATGCCTTTGTCTATGACTGCTTTGGCTCCTTTTACGGCATCGGGCAGTGGCAGGCCTGTTGCCAGTAGTGTGGCGATGGCACTGGATAGGGTGCATCCCGTGCCGTGCAGATTGTGGCTGTCTATGCGTTCAGAGCAATATTCATGTGTGGAGCCGTCACACTCATAAAGTATATCGCGCATGATGTTGCCTGTGGCGTGGCCTCCTTTCAATAGAAATGCACAGTGGTAATGGTCTGTAAGGTATCTGCCTATGCTGTCGAGTTCTTCGTGTTCGGCACCCGCAAGGCGTTGCGCCTCTGGTATGTTTGGGGTGACAAGAGCGCAGAGCGGGAACAGATTTTGCTTGATATATTCTATACACCCGTCTGTCATCAGTTGCGTACCGCTGGTGGAAATCATTACGGGGTCGCACACGACAGGCACGTCAAGCTGTGATATGCTATCGACAATAATGTGCGCTGCCTGCTCATTGGGAATCATTCCGATTTTTACCGCTGCTACGCTTATGTCGCTGAATATGGCATCAAGCTGCGCCCGCAGCATCTCGTCGGGTACGGGCATTACCATCGTCACGCCCATTGTGTTCTGGGCTGTTAGTGCTGTGGGCACCGTTACGGCGTAGTGTCCCAGCGACGTTATGGTTTTAATATCCTGCTGTATTCCCGCTCCAGCGCTTGTGTCGCTGCCGGCTATGCTTAGTATTGTCTTCATTGTGCTATTCCCTCCATGCGTCGCCGAGTATCATCGCGCCGCCAAATCCCATGTCTTTTACTTCTGCAAGTCGGTCGAAAGTCACGCCTCCAAGTGCATATACCTTGTCGTCTATGATGCCTTCGCTCACTGCTTGCGCAATCTCTCTGGCGGTAAATGCCGATGTATATCCGCGCTTTGAGATTGAATCGAATATTGGCGATAGTGAAACATAGTTGCATAACGGTTTCCATTCTGTCAGTTCCTTCAGCGAATGGCAGCTCCGGCTCACGCTCCCCCGCCAACCTTGCGGTGGAGTGGGGAAGCGTGAGTTAAGATGTATGCCGTATAACCCGTAGCGTTCTGCCAGCAACGGATGGTCATGGATAACCAGACGGCTGTGCCATTCTTGAGGTATCTCGCTTATCAGCCGTTCCATATCGTTCTTTGTTGCTCCCGGTTTGCGCAGGTGCAACATATCAATGTCCCCTCTGTCAAGCAGCCTTGCTATTGCGTCTGCCTCGCCAGCGAAGAACGAAGGCTTTGTTATTACAATCGTTTTGAACATAAATCAAATGAGGCATCCCAGTCTTTCCACACAGGTTCGCGACCCAATTCTTTTAGGCGGCGGTTTATCTCAGCGGCGGTGCGGTCGTCCGACACGGTGAACTGCTCCAAGGCTTGCGGATAAGTATAATACCCTCCGGGGTTCACTTTCGACTCTGCCGACATCGTGGTTACGCCGAGTGTACACATATTGTCTCTGATGAACTCTGGCTCACGGGTACTATATGATATGTCCACGTCGTGGTCGAAGATACGCATGGCGAAGGTAACCTGCGCCAATTCGCGGTCGCTCACAAGGCAGTTGGGCTGAAATCCCTCGTTCTGTGCAGGGCGCATACGTGGGAAATTAACCGAGTATTTGGTCTTCCAGTAGTGCTTTTGCAGATAGCGCAGGTGGTAAGCCATCATCACTACGTCCGTGCGCCACTCCTTTTCCAAGCCCAGCAGTGCTCCCATTCCTATGGAGTGTACGCCGGCTTGCCCCATACGGTCAAAGCCATTGACGCGCCATTCGAAGTTGGATTTCATGCCAGCGGGGTGATATATCTTGTAGTTCTCCCTGTGATATGTCTCCTGAAAACATATAACGCCATTCAGGCCGTGCTTTGTCAGTTCGTGATACTCCTCGGTTTTCAGTGGCATCACCTCTATCTTGATATTCGAGAAGTACTTCTTTGCTATCTCTATGGCCTTGGCCAGATATGGCACACCAGCCTTTGCAGGATTCTCGCCCGTTACGAGCAGGATATTCTCAAACGGTGCCAGTTTCTTGATGGCTTTGTATTCGTTCTCTATCTGCTCTGGAGTGAGGATAGTTCGCGCCATAGGATTAGAGCGATGGAAACCGCAATAGACGCAGGAGTTGGAACAAGAGTTGGTTATATACAATGGTATGAACATAGACATTGTACGTCCGAACCGTTCCTCTGTGTATTTTCTCGACAGTCTGGCCATCTGCTCCAGAAAAGGTTCGGCGGCTGGCGATACCATAGCCATGAAGTCGTTAACATCGCAGCGCTCCTTGGCCAGTGCCCGCCTGACATCGTTTTCGGTCATCTGAGCAATGCGCTCTGTGGTTTCTTCCCAACTGATATTTAATAATTCTTCTGAAAACATTTTATTTCGTTGTATATTTCTTCTGTCAGTTACCTATCTCCAAGATAAACGATTGCATGGTTCTGAGGTCGATAGTCCATAGCCTGTCTATCAGCGGCTCACCATATTCGCATATCAGTTGCAGTGCCTGTCCGGCCTCCACACTACCTACTACGGCTGGTGTCACGCCCACTACAGCCTTGCCGGGATGTGGCATCGCAAGCATTTCGTGCTCATTGGGGAACAGCGTCCGATATGTTGCGTGCCCCTTGCACAACACGGCTACCTGCCCTTCAAAGGCGTTGATGGCACCATAGATATAGGGTTTGTGCAGAGCCTCACAGGTATCGCTTATCAGAAACCTTGTGGCGAAGTTGTCCGTTCCGTCTATTACGATGTCGTAGCGGCTTATGATGTCCTTGGCGTTGTCGCTGTTCAGTCTGGTGTTGTGCGCCACTACGGTCACGTCTCCGTTCAGACTCTCCAACCTTTCCTTTGCGCACAGCACTTTAGGGCGACCCTGTTGCGGCTCACTGTATAGCACCTGCCGCTGCAAGTTGCTTATGCTCACAACATCATCGTCCACCAATCCGATAGTCCCTACGCCCGCTCCAGCAAGGTATAGGGCTATGGGCGACCCTAATCCGCCCACGCCTATAATCACAACCTTGGCTTCTGCCAGCCTGCGTTGCCCCTCCGTGCCAATCTCTGGCAATGCCAGTTGCCTGTCATACCTTGTCATAGCTTTCTCAAGTCGTGTGTGAGCTTTGCGGCACAGAAGTTGGGGCCGCACATGGTGCAATACTCCCCATCGGTGTGTCCCGCTTCCTCAAAATACTGCAACGCCCGCTCTGGGTCAAGAGACAGATGGAACTGGTCACGCCACCTAAACTCGAAACGCGCCTTGGATAAAGCATTGTCTCTTATCTGTGCGCCGGGATGCCCCTTGGCCAAATCCGCTGCGTGAGCCGCTATCTTGTACGTCACCACACCTACGCGCACATCCTCCCTGTTGGGCAGTGCGAGGTGCTCTTTAGGTGTTACATAGCACAGCATGGCGGTGCCGAGCCATGCTATTTGTGCTCCACCTATGGCACTGGTGATGTGGTCGTAGCCCGGTGCAATGTCGGTAACGATGGGCCCGAGGGTGTAGAACGGAGCCTCATGGCAGTGCTCCAGCTGCCGTTCCATGTTCTCACGTATCTTCTGCATGGGCACATGCCCGGGGCCTTCTATGAACGCTTGCACGTTTTTGTCCCATGCTCTGGTCACTAATTCGCCCATCGTGTCAAGTTCGGCAAACTGTGCTGCGTCGTTAGCATCAGCCGTACAGCCCGGTCTTAGGCCATCGCCCAGTGACAAAGCCACGTCGTACTGGGCCACAATGTCGCATATATCGTCGAAGTGTTCATACAGAAACGACTCCCTGTCGTGTATCAGACACCATTTACTCATTATTGAGCCGCCCCTGCTCACAATGCCACACAGCCGCTTGTCGGCCAGATGCACGTTCTGTCGGCGTATTCCTGCGTGTATGGTAAAGTAGTCAACACCCTGTTCGCACTGCTCTATCAGCGTGTCCTTGTATATCTCCCATGTCAGGCTCTCCACCTTTCCGTCCACCTTCTCCAGTGCCTGATAGATAGGCACTGTGCCTACGGGCACTGGACAGTTGCGCACAATCCACTCTCTTGTCTCGTGGATATTGGCACCAGTGGATAAATCCATCAGCGTGTCGCCGCCCCATTTGCATGACCATACGGCTTTGTCCACCTCCTCGTCTATGGACGATGTGGTTGCTGAGTTGCCTATGTTGGTGTTTATCTTCACAAGGAAGTTGCGGCCTATAATCATCGGTTCCGCCTCAGGGTGGTTGATGTTGGCAGGCAATACGGCCCTGCCTCTGGCTATTTCATCGCGTACAAACTCCGGGGTGATGTGGGTTTTAATGCCCAGTTCCTCACAGTTCATGTTCTCCCTTATTGCAACATACTCCATCTCAGGCGTTATGATGCCAGCCTTGGCGTATGCCATTTGCGTGATGGCTTTTCCCTTGATGGCACGGCGTGGCAGCTGTATGTGTTCAAAGCGCAAGGCGTTGAGCGAGCAATCGGCCAGCCGCTGCTTACCATAGTCGCTGGTTACTTCCGGCAGCTGTTCCGTGTCGTTGCGCTCCACTATCCACTGCTCCCTAATTCTTGGCAGTCCTTTTCTTAGGTCTACGGCAATGTTAGGGTCTGAGAACGGCCCGCTGGTATCGTATATATACACAGGTGCGTTGGGCTCTATGTGTGGGACACCGTTCTTGTCCTTCACAACGGTCGGTGTAAGGTTCACCTTTGTCATTCCCACCTTTACCGATGGAAACAGTTTCCCAGTCATGTACGCCTTCTCTCTTTTGGCGTATGCTTTGTTATCGTTTGGCATAAAAGTAAGTATTTTTTAGGAAGTTAAGTATATGTGTTATTGCAGAAAGGCTGTCAGTGGCGAACTGGCCTCTGCCGAATTGCTGACGGCACCCAGTCCTGCCTCGTATGCCCTGCGGCCTGCTATGATGGCTTCTTTGAATGCCACTGCCATCTGTACGGGGTCGCCAGCCACTGCTATGGCGGTGTTTACAAGACAGCAGTCGGCACCCATCTCCATTGCTTCGGCTGCATGGCTTGGCGCACCTATGCCGGCATCCACCACTACAGGCACCGTTGCCTGCTCTATGATGATTTGCAGAAAGTCTTTCATGCGCAAGCCTTTGTTTGTACCTATGGGTGCGGCCAGCGGCATGACGGTAGCAGCGCCAGCCTCCTCCAGATGCTTGCACAGGGTGGGGTCGGCCTGACAATAGGGCAATACCACAAAGCCCAGCTTTACAAGTTGCTCCGTAGCCTTCAGCGTCTCTACCGAGTCGGGCAGCAGATAGCGCGGGTCTGGGTGTATCTCCAGCTTCAGCCAGTTGGTGCCGAAAGCCTCTCTCGCCATCTGTGCGGCAAATACAGCTTCTTCAGCGTTGCGCACTCCCGATGTGTTGGGCAACAGTTGTATGCCGGGGTTCTGCGTGATGTGTGTTAGCAGGTCGTCATGCTTGTCCTCCAGCTCCACCCGTTTCATGGCCACAGTCACCATTTCCGTCTCACTCGCCTTGATAGCTTCGGCCATCAGGGCATTGTTGTTGAATTTTCCTGTTCCGAGGAACAGACGGGAGTTAAACGTTCTTCCCGCAATAATCAGTTTGTCCATATTGTTTATTGATGTTTGTTATTTCTAATGAGAGACAGCAGGCACTGCATCTCCTCAACAGGGTCGGAAGCGTTCAGAACGGCACCGCTCAGTGCCACGCCTGTCACTCCAGTTTGCATGATGCTGGGAATGTCGGCAGCTGTAATGCCCCCTATTGCCACTATGGGCAACCTGATACCCGCCTCTGTCATTTGCCGCACGATGTCGCGGTAGCCCTGCAATCCCAATATCGGCGCAAGCCCTTTCTTGGTGGTAGTGAAGCGGAACGGCCCACAACCTATATAGTCAGCTCCCGCCTCGGCGTGCGCCTTTACGTCGTCAAAGGTATTCGCCGTGCCACCGATGATGTAGCCGTTGCCTAACAATGCTCTTGCCTCGGCTATGGGCATGTCGTTCTTTCCGAGGTGTACGCCGTCGGCCTGTAGCTCCTTTACCAGCGCCACACGGTCGTCTATGATGAATTTTGCCCCCGCCTCGGCACACATCCGCTGCGCTTTCAGCGCCACATTCCTTGCCTCCTCGTGCGTCGCCTCCTTCATACGCAGCTGCACCCATCGGCAACCGCCGTCAAGTGCGAGACGTATGGAGTCCAGATACGAATAGCGCCCGTTATGGTGTGATATAAACTGCAGTTCCATTCTCAACCTCCGCAAGCGGCCTTGATGATGATAATGCTGTCGCCCTCGCTCAGCGTTGTAGTTCCCCACTGTGCGCGTTGCACCATTCGCGTGCCCACGGCCATAGCCACTCCACGCTCTGGCAAGTTCAGTTCCTCTGCCAGTTCCGCAAGGCTCAGGGCCTTGGTCTCGGTCTGTTTGTTGTTGATGTAGATGTTCATGTTCATAGAATAACTATTGGTTTATATACTGAAACGGAAAAACCCGAGTGTCGGCCTAACGCCATCACTCGGGTATATTATCTGTCTATTGACAAATCCAGTTATTGTGGACTCATTTCCTACGGCAGCATTATCTGCATCAGGTCAATGGGTATAATCTCAGCCAACAGCCTGTTAGTGTATGATAATACACAACGGAGTGGCACCCCCGAGTATTTCTTGCCTGCAAAGGTAGTGTTTTTCTGCGCAACCCCCAAATTAATTCATAAAAATCTCATTTATTTACCCGTAGTATCTCATCTTCCAAGACGAGGGTTGCCACGTGAAGGTCGTTGAGCGCCTCTACTACCTCGGCAGCATCGGACTGACGGGGGAAGCGGAAATGGACGTGCACACCGGCGGACACGGCTGGTGACTGCATGACGACGCTTAGGCCGTAGTAGGTGGCCACCTCGTTGACAACATCGATGAATGGCGTATCGTCGAACTCGAAGAACATCGACGGGGGAGCGTCGGCGGGGGTGACGGTGGTAGACGGATGGGCTGTCACGGTCTCAATGGCGTTGCCCTCGTCTGTTGAGGCTGAGGAGAAATGGCCGATGGTGTGCGTGAGCAGCACGGGAACGGCTACGACCACTATCGGCAGACATAGTATTGCTGCTGCATAATACAGCCACTTCATAGAACGGGACGAGCCGTGCGAACTGCGCCTGATGCGCTTGAGAGCCTCGGCAGTCTCGTCAGCCGAAGGCAGCGTGCCAAGAGCCTCGCCGAAGATTGCCTGTATGCGCTCGGCGGAGTCGTCCGTCCTATTATTGTTTTTGTTGTGCTTATCCATAAATCGGTAGTATTTTCATTCGGGTATTTGCGTTAGTTCATCTTTGCCCTGAGGGTTGCCAGAGCCTTTGAGATGTGTTTCTTGACCGTGTTGGGGCTTATGCCCAGCTCGGTTGCCACCTGTGCGTAGGTCTTGCGTTCCCAGTAGCACCGGCGCAGAATGGTGCGCGTGGGTTCGCCCAGCTCGTCGGCAATACGCTCTGCCGTCTGCAATAGTTGTTCGTGGTGCGCATAGTCATCGTCGGCATCGGCCTGGGTGGCACGTATGATGCTGTCTATCTTGTCCTGCTCCACCTTCAGGTGCTTCATGCGGTTGAGCACGGCATTGCGCGTTGCCGTGTACAGCCATGCGTTGCACGCCAGCGTGCCAGCGCTGTCGAACCTCTCCCATGCCGTCTGCATCACACCGCTTACTATGTCCTTTGCCTCCTCCATATCGCCTATGAGCTGGCACGCATAACGCACCAGCTTGGGATACATATCCTTGAACATCAGCTCGTATTGAGCTTCTTTCCTATGCCTTGCAAATGGTAGTATCATAGTTGGGATGCAAAGTTAGCAAAAATCACTGACACTATAAGCGGTTGCGCTCACTTTGTCCTGCGTGGGAGCCTTTATATCGGCTGTTGGTGGCATTGAACTTATAGGAGACATCCAATCCGAAGCGCCTCACGTCGCGATACTCCTTGAACGTGGTGCTGACGTTGATGCCCCCGTAGGCGGTCATCCTGATGTAGGCGGTCTTGAGCACATCGTTTGCCACGACGGCCACGTTAAGGGAATTGTTTTTCAGGAACGACTTGTTGAGCCGTAAGTCCACCTGCCCCGATGTCTTGATTTTAGCTGCCCCGGTGCGCACATAGGGATAGAGGCTTCCCGTGATGTTAAACATCCAGTTGTGAGGGAACGAGAAGTCGTTGCTGGAGTTGAACGAACTGAGCAGGTCGTTCCATTTGTGGGTTATCCCCAGCGGTTCGAGGTCTTGGTTCCTGAAGCCGAGCGATGCCGTTGTGTTCGTCTGCCAGCATCCCACTTTCGGTGATACGCTGACCATGACGCCGTAGGCCTGCATATTAGGGATGTTGCGGTAGTTCATAATCATCACACCGGGGTGGTTGACATCGTCGTAGGCATACTGAAACGAGGTGATGGTGTTCCTGAAATACTGGTAGTACGGCTGGACGTACAGCCACTTCCACGACACGGAGTATGTGATGGCATGGGTTGTTTGCGGTTGTAGAAACGGGTTGCCCGTGTCGTACTCGTGCTTGCTGCGATAGTTGACGGCAGGCGACAGCAGGTCGTAGGGAGGGTTGAAGCGCGACATCTTGTAGGACAGCGTATGCCGCCAGTTGTCGCCTGCCCACGTGGCGGAGAGCATGGGCAGGAGCACGGAGTAGTCGGGGCTCATGTCACTGTTGTACGCACCGTTCACATCGTAGTGGTTGTCCTCGTTCTGCCAGCGCACGCCGGCATTGACGGTGACCTTGCCCATTTGCAGCGCATAGTTGGCAAAGAGCGACCACATGGCCGTGCGCTGGCGTATGTGGCTGTCGGCAGAGAATCCGTTCTGCCGAAACGCACTGGTGCGGTCGACGAACGATGTCTCCTCGCCAAACGTCAGGTTGCCTTTGGGCACGGGTGCCGTTACTGTCAGTTTCTCGGCCAGCAGCTCGTTCTCCACTTCCGTATTGCTGGCCGCCATGAGGACGGCATTGGTTTCGGCAGTCATTTCCGACAGGTAGGACGAGCGGTAATAGTCGGCATTGAGGTCGATTTTCCACTTGCCGAGCTTGCCTATGTAGTAGGCGTTTACCGTATGGCTCATGCGTGGGGTGCTGCGCGTCAGCGACGAACTCTCCAAGTGTTCGAGAAAAGTATCGTCACGCCATGTGTCCTCGTCGGACGATATCTCGGTCTTGCCCTTGCTGATGAAATTGCCTGCCGGCGTGTAGGTGATGCCGACGGAGTGGTTGTCGTTGATGTCCCAGTTGTAGCCGAGGTCTACAAAGTAAAAGCTGGTTGACGACTTCCACTGGTTTTCGTGCTGAAAGTTCCATGTGCTCGAGGCCTGCAGGCAGTCGCTGGCCGTGGCCTTTATCAGGGTGTTGCTCTGTGTGAGCAGTGCGTTTACGAAGAAGTCCATTCCGTTGGCCGTGCGGTAGTTGAGGCCTACATTCTGACGGCTGGATGCCTCTTTTCCCTGACGGTAGGTGGCCGACATATTGCCGCTCAGTCCCTCACCGGCACGGCGCACCGTCTTCAGCCGTATGACCGACGTCACCTCCATTCCGTATTCAACCCCGGGCACGGTGATGACCTCTGCCGTCAGAATGTCCTCGGCACTCAGGCGCTCCAGCTCAGCGTCGTTGCGCACCTTCTTGTTGTTGATGTAAATCTCAGGCTTGCCGTGGCCAGCCACCGTTCCGTCGTTCATCATCAGCGGCAAGTGCTTTATCATCTCCGATGCCGTGCCCATCTTGGAGAGTGGGGTGCCTATGACGTTGGCCAGAATGCCACGGCCCGTGTCGCGTGCCAAGGGTTTTTCGTTGGTCACGGTAACGCCCTCCAGCGCGATGGCGTCGGGGTTGAGCACTATCGTGCAGCTCTGCCCCTCACGGTAGTCAACCGTCTTGCTCTGATAGCCGAGAAACGATGCCTTGACGGCAGCAGGAGTGTGCTCGCCTGCTACGTGGAACCACCCATCGGTGTCGGTGATGCAGCCGTTGATGACGGTAGAGTCGCGACGCAACAGCAGCACCGTGCTGTATGGCATAGGCTCGCCCTTTGTGTTCACCACGCGCCCGTGCAGCTCCCTGACCTCCTTCTGGCTGCCACTGCGCTGTATCACGAAGTAGTGGTTGCGCTCGTGCACGGTAAGCGGCTTGTCGCTGATGACTATGCGTATGGCATCGGCCTCGCTCTTGTCGTTGATGGTTGCCGACACGCGGTATTTCTCCAGCTCGCCGTAGCTGAAGATGATGCTCTTGCCACCGGCACGCTCGATGCTTTTCAGCACCGCTGGCAAGGGCTGGTTCTTAACGGTCATGGTTATGCCACGGGGCGTGGCGCTGTTTACCACTGGGCAGTCTGTGGCTGCTCGCATACTCGTCGGGCACGCCAGCATGGTGGCTGCCAGGCCCAGAATCAGGAGGGGAACATTCATTCTTTTCATCGTCGTTTTACTGTTTCGTTGTTAGTCGTTTTACCTTATAACAACCGAACCACCCAATCGGGTATGCGTTTTGTACAAAAGTTCTGAAAAAAAGTGCAGGATTGCGGTGTCTATACGTAGGGCTTCATGACATAGGACTTATGCTACTCGTGGAAAGAGCCGTTCTTTCCACGAGTAAGACCCGTTCTTACCCTGGGAAAGAACGGGTCTTTCTCCCAGAAAGAAAAGCTGGCTTTACTGGCGGGATGCTAATCCTGCCACGTCGTAAACGGATGGCTGCGCAGTTGGCTGTTGTAGTAACGGCGGTCGCCCGTTACTTCTATACCGATGAAATGGGGTTTCTCGTAGGGTTCGTCTTCGTTGGCAAGCTCTACCTCGGCAACGACCAGCCCTTCGTTGTCGCCGAAAAACTCGTCGACCTCAAAGGTGTGCCGCCCACTGCGGACGAGCCAGCGCGTTTTGTCGATAATGCCCGGCTCGCAAAGCTGGAGCAGCTGACGGGCATCGTCAAGGGGTATTTCCTGTTCAAACTCGTAGCGTGACAAGCCGTCGTTCTGGCTTGGCCCCTTAATAGTAAGGTACGCGCGCTCCTCTTTTATACGCACCCGTACCGTGCGGCCACGCTCGCTGCAGATGTAGCCCTGCTGAATACGGCTCTTTGAAAAAGCCTCGTGCTTGTACGAGTCGTCAAGCACGAGGAATTTACGTTCAATCTCCAGCGCCATTATGACATGATGAAGCTGGCCCAGAGAGCATAGATAATACCGAGGGCTATCAGTGTGCCGATAATCCACATAATCAGGTTTCTACCCTTTTCTTCTTGTTTCTTGGCGTAAGCCTCACGCTTAGCCTGTCCTTTTTTATTTGCCATAATATTGATGTTTTGGGTTTTAAATGATTATTCTTCGTCATTCACGGGGAACTCCATCAGGTAGGCTTTGATGAACTCGTCAATCTTGCCGTTCATTACGCCGTCCACGTCGGAGGTCTGGTAGTTGGTGCGGTGGTCTTTCACACGACGGTCGTCAAAGACATAGCTCCGAATCTGGCTGCCCCATTCTATCTTCTTTTTGCCAGCCTCAATCTTCGCCTGCGCCTCCAACCGCTTCTGCATGGCGCGGTCGTACAGCTGCGAGCGCAACAGGGCCATGGCGCGTTCCTTGTTCTTGGGCTGGTCGCGCGTCTCGGTATTTTCTATCAGGATTTCTTCTTCCTCGCCTGTATCGGGGTCGGTGTACCAGTAGCGCAGGCGCACGCCCGATTCCACTTTGTTGACGTTCTGACCGCCGGCACCGCTCGAGCGGAAGGTGTCCCACGACAGCTTGGCAGGGTCTACATACACTTCAATAGTATCGTCGACCAATGGGGTGACGAATACGGAGGCAAACGATGTCATGCGCTTGCCTTGCGCATTGAACGGACTGACGCGCACCAGTCGGTGCACACCGTTCTCCGACTTCAGATAGCCGTAGGCATACTCGCCCCCTTCTATCTGCATCGTAACGCTCTTGATGCCCGCCTCGTCGCCGTCTTGCAGGTTGGAGATGCTCACCTTATGGCCATGAGCCTCGGCCCACCGCTGGTACATACGCATCAGCATCGATGCCCAGTCCTGACTCTCGGTGCCACCGGCACCCGAGTTGATTTTCAGCACAACGTCCATAGGGTCTTCCTTCTGGCGGAGCATATTCTTCAGCTCAAGGTCTTCTATCAGGCTGATGGCCGTCTGGTAGTCCTTATCCACCTCGTCCTCCGTCACCATGTCCTCCTTGTAGAAGTCGAAGGCCAGCTGCAACTCGTCGGCAGCAGTGCGCACGGCCTGATAGCCGTCCAGCCACTTCTTGATGCCCTTCACCTTCTTCATCTGCTCCTCCGCCCGCTTCTGGTCTTCCCAGAAGTCGGGAGCCTGGGTGCGCAGGTCTTCCTCTTCAAATTCTATCTTCTTTTCATCAATCCTGAGGTAGTGCTTCAACTTGTCGGCACGCTCCAGAATGTCCTTTAGTTGGTCTTGTGTAATCATTATTCTTCGTACATCTTGTCAATTTCCGCCTTGTAGTTCTCGTTCAGCGCGCGACGGCGAATCTTCAGCGTGTTCGTCAGCTCGCCCTTCTCCATCGACAGGTGGTGAGGCAGCAGGGTAAAGCGCTTCACCTGCTCGTAGTGGGCCAGTTGCTGTTGCAGCGTGTCGATGCGCTCCTTCATCATCTGGATAATCTTGGGGTTGGCACAGAGCTCCTCGCGGTTCTTAAAGGCGATGCCGTGTTCGCGGGCGTACTCCTCCAACAGCGGGTAAACGGGGATTATCAGGGCCGACACGAACTTGCGCTGGTCGGCAATGACGGCAATCTGGTCGATAAACTTGTCGACCAGCAGCTTCGACTCAATCATCTGTGGTGCAATATACTTACCATTGGAGGTCTTGAACAGGTCTTTGATGCGCTCCTTTAGGAACAGCTCGCCGTCTTTTAGGTAGCCGGAATCGCCCGTCTTAAAGTAGCCGTCCTCTGTAAAGGCTGCCTTCGTCAGGTCTTCGCGGTTATAATATCCGCTCGTAATCGTCGGGCCTTTCAGCAGCACCTCGTCATTCTCGCCGATGCGGATGCTGAGGCCCTCGATGGGAATACCCACGCCACCCACGGTCCACGGCTTGCCATAATGGTTGCAGCTGACGGTGGCCAGCGACTCGGTCAGGCCGTAGCCCACCAGCATGTTGATGCCGATGGAATGGACGAACTCTTCAACGTGGGTTGATACGGTGGCACCTGCCGTGGGGAAGAAGTGGGCGTTCTCTAATCCTAACTCTTTGCGGACTAATGAGAAGATGGTGCGGTTCAGCATCTCATACTCCAAGTGCAAGGCCATAGGCGGCTTCTTGCCTAAGCTGAGATACTCGATATTGTGCTTGCGGCCTACGGCCAGCGCATGGCGGAACAGCTTGCGCTGCAGGGCACCAGAGCGTTCTATCTTGTCCATCACGCCCATATAGACCTTTTCCCAGAAGCGTGGTACAGCCGACATACAGGTGGGATGGGTGTCGCGCATGGACTGCTGCACATCCTGTGGATGGGTATTGACTATTATCACAGCTCCCTCGCTCAGTGCAAGGATAGTCCATGCACGCTCAAAGATGTGGGTATAGGGCAGGAAGCTCATGATGCGGTCTTGTTCGCCCACAGGCACACACTTGTGGTTGGCCTCGAGGGCAGCATGGAACTGCCCGTGCGTTAGGATGACGCCCTTCGAGTCGCCTGTCGTGCCGCTGGTGTACAGGATGTTGGCGATGTCGTCGTAAGAGGCTTCTTGCTGCAACTGCTCCACTTCTGTCTTACGGGGCTCGTTCTCGCCTAACTTGAGGAAATCAGCGAAATAAATGGCATTGGGGTCGTGTGACGAGATACGCACTAAGGGGTCGAAAACGATGATGCGCTCCAAAGTGGGGCAGAGGGAGACAACCCGGCGTGCCTTGTCGTACTGCTCCTGCTCGCCTACAAAGAGGAAGCGTATCTTGGCGTCGTTCACCATAAACTGGATTTGCTGCTCTGACGAGGTGGCATAGAAGGGGATGGTTACTGCGCGGATGCCCCATGCACCGAAGTCGCACTCGATGTACTGCACCGAGTTCTGCGAGAAAATGCCAATGTTCTCCTGCGGCTTGACACCGAGGTTCAACAGGGCGTTAGACACCTGTCTTACGGTGGCCGATACATGGTTCCACGACAATGATTTCCACTCTTTACCGCCAAAATCCTGATAGAGCAACATTTCGCGGTCACCATACTTCTTGGCCTGTTCGTGCACCAGCACTGACATGTGGCAGTTTGTCTGCATAAGCTCTTGTTTATTTATTATTAATAGGTGCAAAGGTACGAATAAGTGAGTGAAATACCAAATTTTTTTCCTATCTTTGCACCGATTATGAGCAGGAATCAGTATTTAGACGATGCCGTAGAGTTGCTGAGCAAACTCATTGGCACACCCTCTGTCAGCCGGGATGAAAGTCGGGCTGCAGACGTTTTGGTCGGTTTCATCGGTAAGTGGGGAATGCCTTGTCAGCGTATTGGCAACAATATTCTAATACAGGAGGCTCTGGACCCTGCGAAGCCTACTTTGCTACTGAATGCGCATATTGACACAGTGAAGCCCGTGGCTACATGGACGCGCGACCCGTTTACGCCCTCCATCGAAGGCGACCGCCTTTATGGACTGGGGGCTAACGACTGTGGTGGAGGACTGGTGAGTTTGTTGCAGGTGTACAGAATATTGCGGGACAAAACCTTACCGCATAAGACAAACTGGAACTTGGTATATCTGGCTTCGTGCGAGGAGGAGGTGAGTGGGCAGAACGGCTTTTCATTGGCACTGCCCCAGTTACCGAAGATTGACGTGGCGATAGTGGGTGAACCGACGGGTATGCAGCCAGCTATTGCCGAGAAGGGACTGATGGTGATTGACGGCATTGCACGCGGTAAGAGCGGTCATGCTGCCCGCAACGAGGGGGTGAATGCCATTTATGAGGCTCTGGACGACCTGCTTTGGCTGCGTGACTACCGCTTTGAGAAGGAAAGTCCTTTGCTGGGCTCAACCAAGATGACGGTGACCGTCGTGCAGAGCGGTACGCAGCATAATGTGGTGCCTGACGAGTGTCGCTTTATTATTGACGTGCGTCCTAACGAGTATTATCAGAATGAGGAGTTGTTTGATTTCCTGCAAAAGCACATGAAGAAATGCGAACTGAAAGCACGCTCGTTCCGGCTGTCGTCGTCGCATATCCCTGTAGACAACCCGCTGGTGCAGCGTTGCATCCAGATGGGGATGCAGCCCTTCGGGTCGCCAACCCTCAGCGACCAGGCGCTGATGCCCTTCTTGTCGCTGAAACTTGGTCCCGGTGAGTCAAGCCGCAGCCATAGTGCGGATGAGTATATCTGTCTTTCAGAGATAGCAGACGCTATCAATAAGTACGTTACCTTATTATCTGCCTAACCAGCTTTCGGGGTTCAGCTTGGCTGTCTCGCGGCGTAACTGGAACTGCAGGATGTCGTCCTGTCCGATGCGCCCAAGTGCCTGACGGGTAGTAACCTTCTGGCCTCGACGGACGTTGACACTGCTTAGGTTGCAGTAGACGGAGATGTAACTGCCGTGACGCACCATGACGACCATTGTGCCTCCGAAGCTGAATACGGCGCTTACCTCACCGTCGAAGATACTGCGTGCCTGTGCGCCTGCCTCGGCTTTGATGTTGATGCCTTTGTTGTCGAGCGTTACGTTATTCAGTCCCTCTACGTTGTACTGGCCGAAATGGCTGACGATGCGGTAGGGGCCTGTGACGGGGATGGGCAGTCGTCCGCGGTTGCTCTCGAAGCTGCCACTGATGCGCATATCCTCCGTGGGTACGTTGAGCGGTTCTTCAGGCTCTTTGCGTACAGGTGACACTGCTTTGGGCTTGGTGTTCTCACGGGCCTCCTCGGTTTTTTTACGCTCAGTTGTCTTGCGCTCAGCAGCTTTTTGTTCGGCAGCCTTGCGCTCTGCCGCCCGCTTACGGGCTGCTTCTGCTTCGGCACGTCGCTTAGCCTCGGCAGCGGCACGTGCCTTTTGGCGAGCCACTTCCTCGGCTATTAGTCGGTCAATCTGGTCGTTCAGTGCCGCGTCTTTCTTCTTCTGCTGGGCAATAATTCCCTGTATAGCCTGCTGCTCTTTTTGCAGCGATTTTACCACGTTCTGCTGTTCCGTCTGCTTGCCTTCCAAGGACTTCTGTTCTTCTTCGCCCTTGGCCAGTAGTTGAGCCTTCTGTTGTCTGGCTATGCTGATTTCTTGTAGCTTATCGTTGACGGCCTCCTGCTGAGCCTTAACCTCGTCACCCTGCACGTGTTGATAGGCAGCATATTCGCGCATAAAGCGAAGACGGCGGAACATCTGCGTGAGGTTGTCGGCACTGAAGATGAACATCAGCTGGTTTTGGCTGGACCTGTTGCGGTGCAGGTACCGCATCGACTTAACGTAACGCTGCTTGCACTTGTTGAGCTCGTCCTGTAACTGGTCCAGTTGCTGGCACATGTTCTCCAGTTCAATGTCAAGCATATCAATGTTGGTGCGGATGGTGTCAATGGAACGGCGCTTGCCCTCAATCTCCGTATTGATGAGCATGAGGTTCTGCAGTCGCTTGCGTACATCCAGCTGGGTGGAGCGCAAGCGCTTTTCCTGTTCCTTGATTTGTTGCTGCAATTGCTGGCGCTGGTTCTGCAGCGCCTGTACAGATGTGGGTGCAGGGGCAGCCTGCTTATTGGTCTTACGATTACGGGGCTGTACGGCGGCTTTCTTCACGGGTGTACGCTTCGTAGTGCGCTTCTGCTGCGCATACGGAGCCAGCGTGAAGGCCAGCATAAGCAGTATGGTACTGATACGCTTCATTCCTGCCGATTAGAGTGCCATGAAACGACGCAGGATTTCGTCAACCTCTACCTGACGATACTTGCCTGAGAGCGTAGTACGTGTTTCCCAGTTGTCTTCGTTGCCCATATAGTTGAGCATCATCTCAAACTTGAGGTCTTTCTTGGGGGTGTTGAACGTTATCTTGTGAGTCATGGGGAAGAACTTGGTCTCGTGCTTCTTGAAGTCCTCGTAGTCCCAGTTCAGCTGGTAGTTGCCACGATACTTGTCATCATACTTGATGTTAGCCATCTTCACCTGTGCCGACGAGCGGTCAGTCAGCCAGCGGTAGGACAGCTTGCCGCTCTCCATAGCCACCACGATATCGTCGTCGGCTCCAGCTTCAGCCGTAAAACTCTTGAGGTTGGCATCGGTCAGGTGGTTCTTGCCTGGCTGGAACAGCTCGTTCCAGAACAGCGCCTGCAGCACGTAGAAGTCGATGCCACTGGTGCGCAGGAACTCCAAGTGGCTGTAGGGCACCTTCAGGTATTGCTTGTTGATGCGGTCGATTATCATCACGTATTCAGGGGTGAACTCCAGTCGGCCAGCCTCTACGAACCCGAAGGCCATCAGTTGCAGTCGGATGACATCGTCGCGCTTCATCCTGAGGTTGCCCGTCAGCGTCATCTGCTGGTTGCCGACCTCTACGGAGAATTTGATTTTCGAGGTAATGAAGCGGGCGTGCTGTGCATTGTCGTTTACCTGCTGCAAGAAAGCCTGCTGCTGGATAGAGTCTGGCAACTCTGTCGCTGCCTGCTGGGCATCAGCCGCTTTTTTCTTCTTGCCTTTTGAGGTGGTCTGCTCGCTCTTCTGCTTACCGTTACCTTTGCGTCCCAGCCCTTTTATCGAGCTACACGACGTTGCCAAGACCAGCGCTGCCATACAGGTGGTCAGTGTCAAGAAACGTGATGTTTTCATTCTTTGAGATATTTTTTTAGTTTTATTTTTCTAATAAGCACCTGTTTGCGCTCGCCCGTGATTTCCGAGCTGTCAGCGGCTTTGTCGAGAGCCATCTGCCATAGCGCCAGTGCCTTGTCGGTGTCTCCTACGTGATAGTATATGTCGCCAGCGTGCTCTAAGAGTACGGCAGACGAGTCGGTGTCGTTCTGTAATGTCTGGTCGATGTAGATGCGTGCCTCGCTGTACCGCTTCTGCATGAAAAGAATCCACGCGTAGGTGTCAAGATAGGTTGCGTTCTTGGGTTCGGCCTTGATAGTGCGGTACGACATCTGTTCGGCCTTGTCAAGCTCAAGCCCCTTGATGCTTAGGTAGTAGGCGTAGTTGTTCAGGCAACCGATGTTGTCGTCCTTCCATTGCAGGCAGGAGTCGTAGGCGGCAAACGCCTCGCGGTCCATGCCTTTCTGGTGCATGATGTCGCCCATGACGGCATAGAAGTCGCTAACGATGGCTGGGTCGCTTTCCTGAGTGATGACGCCAATGCCATTTTGGAAGGCATCGAGCGCATCGTCCAGCTGTTCCTTTTGGTAGTAAGCGATGCCTTGATAGTAATAGAACGCCATTTCATCGGGATTGTACTGGCGGGCATCGCGGCAGAGTTCGATAACGCGGTCGCGGTTGTTAGCCTGCCAAGCGTAGCTCACCAACTGCAAGCGGGCAGCCGCGTTGTCGGGGGCCAGTTGCAGGGCTTGCTCTAACACGGCTCCGATGCTGTCCGTCGGCATTTTCTTTAGGCTCATGTAGGTGGCGCAGAAAATAGCCAAGTCGGCATCGCTCTGCGGTTGTGAAAGCATTTGATGGAATAGGTTGAGCACCCTCGTAGAGTCACCGCCCGCCTGTTCGCTTTCGCCTATCACCTGCCGCATAAGTGTGATGCGGTCTTCTGTCGATGTTGACCCGTTCAACAAGATATGCTCCAGCGTGCGGTTAGCCGCCTGTGTCTGGTGCTGGTCGTTATAGTGGGCCAGCATGGCCATCAGGGCGTTGCGGTTGTTGGGGTCTTCGCGCAGAATGCTGTCGTAGATAGCCAGCGCCTTCTTCTTCTGCCCATTCACGTAGAGTGTGTTGGCATACAGGCAGCGGTAGTTGTTGTCGTTAGGATATTGGTCGGCCAGCTGCTTCATCTCGCTGATGGCTGCCCGTTTGTCGCCTTTCCGAGTGTAGAATCCGCTCTTGGCGATTGACAGTCGCTCGGTCTTACCCTCGATGGTCTCCAGCCGGTCCAGCGTGCGGATGGCATTGTCGTAGTCTTGCTGCTGTTCGTAGAGCTGCACCAGCATTCCCAGCACATCGTCGCGGTCGTGGCTCTTGTCATACAGTTGCTCTAATACGTTGATGCTCTCGGCGTATTGCCGCTGGTTGATGTATATGTTGGCCAGCGTCTCCAGATAGGTCAGGTTGGCAGGCTCCAGCTCTACACATCGCTTCATGTAGCTGAGCATCCGCTCTTTCTGCTTTAGCGCACCGTAGTATTGTGACAGATAGAAATAGGCTTCCGAGCGGGTGGAGTCCAGTTCTACGCAATGGCGTAGCAGGTCGAAGGCGGCATCGCTGTGCCCTTTCTCACGCTCGCAGATAGCCTCTAAGAACATCGCATCATACCTGTTTCTTTGAGCTTGATGATTGGCCTGCGGAGCCAACATCGCCGACTGGCCTGAGACCATCAAGCCCCAGCCCATCATGAGGCCGAATAAAGCACTCCTTTTTATTGCGTTCCGAGTAATCATAAAGCTCAAACCTCAAAGTTCATCGCGTTCCCGTGTGTCCGTAGCCACCCTCGCCACGCTCCGTTTCGTCCAGCGTTTCCACTGTCACCAGCTCGGCCTGCTCGTAACGGGCAATGACCAGCTGGGCTATGCGCTCGCCGGCGTTGATGACGAAATCCTGCTGCGACAGGTTAATCAGTACCACGCTTATCTCGCCGCGATAGTCGGCATCGATAGTCCCGGGCGAGTTCAGCACCGTCAGCCCATGCTTCAGTGCCAGCCCACTGCGCGGACGTACCTGTGCCTCGTAGCCCTCGGGCAGCGCAATGTGCAAACCCGTCGGAATCAGACGGCGCTCCATCGGGTGCAGCGTGACAGGCTCGTCGATGTTAGCCCTCAAGTCCATGCCTGCACTTTGCGTCGTTGCGTATGCAGGCAGTTGTTGGTGTCCGCGGTTGACCACTTGTATCTTCACCATACTTGTCTTATTATTGATTGCGCAAAGATACTCATTTTTTTGTTACAGACCAAATTTCCGCCCGATTATTACATCTTTTTTACTATAAGCGGGGCCTAACCGTAGCGAGATGAGGTGAAAGAGCCAGTCTTACCCTTGGAAAGAACCGTTCTTTCCACGAGTAAGAGCCGTTCTTTCCGGGGGTAGGAACGGTTCTTTCCAAGGGTAGGCTCCGTTCCTTCCGAGAGTGGGCAATGATGCGCCATAGCGCAAAGACCGTTTGGGGCGTAAGATTCCATGCTGGTTTTTTGGTTTTCCCGCACTTTTGTAGTAATTTTGCACCCATGATGAACTGGAATCAACTGATATCGAACAAGCGGCTGGGACAGGAGCACCGCCACACGGAGCGACACGACGACCGCACGGAGTTTAAGCGCGACTACGACCGGCTGATATTCTCGGCTCCGTTTCGCCGGTTGCAGAACAAGACGCAGGTGTTCCCTCTACCGGGAAGCATCTTTGTCCACAACCGTCTGACCCACTCGCTCGAGGTGGCCAGCGTCGGAATGTCGCTGGGCAACGACGTGGCGCAGCGCATCATGCAGGAGAAGCGGCCAGAGTTGCAGGGCACCATGTTCGAGCAGATAGGGCAGATTGTGGCTACGGCCTGTCTGGCTCACGACTTGGGCAATCCGCCCTTTGGCCATTCGGGCGAGAAAGCCATCCAGACGTTCTTCACCGAGGGGGCTGGTCATGCGCTGAAATCGCAGGTTTCAACGGCATTTTGGGATGACATCACCCGCTTCGAGGGTAATGCCAATGCCTTCCGACTGCTGACCCACCAGTTCAAGGGTCGTCGCGCCGGAGGCTTTGTCATGACCTACTCCACACTGGCCAGCATCGTGAAGTACCCTTATGCCTCGTCGGCAGCCAGCAAGAAGGGCAAGTTCGGATTCTTCCAGAGTGAGCAGGAATATTACCAGCGCATTGCCGATGAAACAGGCATTATTTGTAAGTCGAAGCCCGGCGAACCGCTGCGCTATGCACGCCATCCACTGGTGTACTTGGTGGAGGCTGCCGATGATATCTGCTACGAAATCATGGACTTGGAGGATGCCCATAAGCTGAAAATCTTGTCATACGAGGAGACGGAACGGCTGTTGCTGGGATTCTTCGACGAGGAAAATCGCGAGAAGATTCGCCGGCGCATCACCGATGAAGAACTGCAAGACCCCAACGAGAAGGTGGTCTATATGCGTGCTTGCGTCATTGGCAAGCTGGAAAACGAGTGCGTCAACACCTTTATTGAGCATGAGGACGAGATTCTGAGCGGTACTTTTGAGGGTTCGCTGATAGAACACATCAACGAGCAGCAGCGCGATGCCTATAAGCGTTGTGCCGAGCTATCGGTAAAGCGCATCTATCGGAGCCGCCCTGTACTTGACGTGGAACTATCGGGTTACAAAATCATGGCGACGCTAATGGAGCAGATGACGGAGGCGGTGATGTACCCCAATCGCTACTATTCGCAGCAGCTGATTGACCGAGTGAGTTCACAGTACGATATTAGTGCCGACGACTTGGAGACACGACTGATGGCTGTCATCGACTATATAGCCGGCATGACGGACATCTATGCGCTGGACGTTTACCAGAAAATCAATGGTATCTCACTGCCAATAGTCTGATTTACCGCCATTCCATCGATATGCGATGCAGCATCGTGGTGCTCTCGCCGCAGGAGCCGGTATGCTGGATATGAACCCCGCCAAAGCTGTTGGGTTCCACTTGGGTCGTCAGTGTCACCTCGTGAGGCAGCGTAGAGCCAGCTGGCCGAGGTGTCTTTGTGGTGACATGAGCCGTGAGTGTCTGGTCGTTGAAATCGAGTGAAATGGTGCAGCCCGTGCGGTAGCAGGTGGCAGAAACGGCTTCTGAAATGGGGGTTACCACTCCGTTGGCATAGCGTACCAGCAGGAAGTCGACGGCCTTGGCGTGTTTGGTGGTGCGGACAATGCGCAGGCCGTAGCCCGTTAGCGTCTGCGTGTCAAACTTCAGGCAGATGTCCATATACTGGCCGGTTGCCGAGCCAAAGCCCTGACCTGCCGTCTTGGTGGGGTCTACCTCCAGCACTAAAGACATATTATTATAGGTACGTTTGAGCGGCGTATAGAGCAGTCGCGCTCCTCGTTGAGCTTGTAAAAGCCCCATTCCTACGGCACCGTTGTAGCCCTCGGCGTATTCCCACATGGGTTTGTTTTTGTCAAACTCCCAGGGGAAGTCTGCCGTGTCCTGCGGCTTATAGCCGTCGACGCTCCAATAGCCGGGTATGATTTGGGGTTGCCACTGGCAGGGGAAGTCGTGGAAATCGGTCGTAAGGGTGGTAATGGTCTTGCTGGGCACCTTGTTTATGTTGCACGTTTTGCTAACGGCAGCGCCGTAGTCGCTACGATGCGACTTAGGTTCGATAACGACTTTCAGCTCGTGTCCATAGTCTGAAGCTGAGAGCGGATAGACGGTTGTCGGCTCTACATGACTGGTTGCCACGGGTATATTGTCACGAAACCACGTGATACGCGACTCGTCGTTCTTGGCAGCCGTGTTGAGTGTATAGTGCAACACGGCGCGTCCGTCCTTAACCGTCAGGCGCGGGCGCTTGACGAAGGTGGGTGGTGGTAACTGCGAGGGCTTGACCGTCAGGTAGCAAGCCGCCTCACGCCCGTCCTCCGTCGTAGCCATTACGCAGAAACTAACCGTTTCATCGGTACTGTTCGAAGGGATAACGATAACGGAGCTGTCTGCCTCTGCCGTTAATATAGCGTAGGATTCATAGCCCTTGGCAATGTGCCAAAGTACGGGTTCTGGACAATGGAGGCGCAGGGTGTCACGTCCCGTCAATAGGGTGGCTTCATGTTGGCTAATGTCTAAGAAGGGAGCCTGTTGGAAGGATGGAGTAAGCAAGGCAGGCTGCAGGGTATTCTGTGGCTGTCGGTTGCCAATGGTATAGGGCTTCCCGTTGAGTGTGAAGTTCCGCTGATAACAGCGGAGCCACGGCTGGGGATAGGCCGTCCATCCGACGTAGATGTTGTCGGAAGCTGCGTGATAGCGGCAATCAATAACGGTCATGGGGCCTCCCTGCTTGGCGAAATACATTTCATGGTTGTCGCTCTTTACGTTGAAATCGCAGTCAATGAACATCGCCCCTCGCCCGGAAGTGCTCCAAAAAGGCTTTTGACCGTAGAGGTCGAAGTTACAGTGGCGGTAGATGGCCGTGCCGTTTAAAGCATCGTCCGTACATTCAAAATGGCAACCTTCGTAGTAGGAGTACTTGGCACCGTTCAGGGGATTCAGGTTCAGGCGGCTGATAAATCGCACTTGGCGGGCCACAAGCGTGTCGCCATGCACGTAGCCTACATGGGCTTGCGTGATAGCGTCGTTGCGTCGTTTGCGGTTCAGCTGTGGGTTCTTGGGGTAGACAAGGTCGACGTTACAGTAGTTGCCCAACGTCATGTTCTCCACTTTCAGTGTCTTCACCCAGCAGTCGAGCATGGTAAAGTTGCCGATGGCTCCTTGTGTCTGTCCACGCTGCGAGGCCAGCACCACGTCCTCTGCCTTTTCGCCCATTCCAACGAGATGCAGATAGGCACAGTGCAACGTCATGCCAAATGGCTCGCGTCCGTCGCGTCCCACTCTGACAGCTGGGTCGTCGGGGTCGTCAAGCCAGTAGACACCCGGACGGATATAGACGGTCATAGGGCATTCAGCCGTCCCGTTCTTCAGATGAGCAGCAGCCTCCTGAAAGGTTCTATACACGTGGGGAATACCTGAAACACCCTCTGCATCAACCATAATGTGGAGGGAATCAAGGCTCTGAGCCAGAGCCACTACGGGCATAAAGGCCCATAACAACAAAAATCGGCGCATGAAAAGTTTAATTTCTATCCTTGTAGATGAGTTTGTTAGCCCCAGAGGTAAGCTCCAGTTCGTCACGATGTGCAGTGATAAACGAGTCAATATGGCGCTTGCGCTTGTCTTCCAGAATCTCATCTACGGCTATCAGGATGCCCGTTTCCTCAACGTCGCCAAAGCCGTAGTTGATGGCTGTGCCAAAGAGCTTCATCGTTGGCGATAGTCCCATGTAGGCATTCACCAACGGCGGAATATTGTAGCCTAACTTTCTTATCTCACCATTCAGCGTTCTGTAGTCTTCCTTAAATGTCTTGCCACAGAAAAGTCGCTCCAGTTCCAGCGGGTCTGTCTCCAGTTCCAGCGGTTTCAACGGGATAATGAGGTCTTCTTTGTCATCAAAGTGCTTCTTCAGAAAATAGAGTATCATGTCGCGTCCCTTACGGATGTAAGAGGGGTACATGGTCATCTTACCGAAGTAATAACGGATGTTAGGACGGATGACCGTCAGTGCCCCTAACCCGTCCCAAAGGTTGTCGAGGGCAAATAGGCTCTTGGCTCCCATGCGTGACGACTGGTAGGGTAATGATACAAAAGAGCGTCCTAGTTCTACCGTCTGGGGGGCATATTCCTTGATAAACTTCTCGGAGAAATGGAACATGTGGCTGGTGGCCAGAATGGGCTGTCCCTGAGCGTTGTACTCCCAGTCTGTACCCAGCAGATAGCGATAGCCGCCAATTATCTCTTCTTCGTCAGGATTCCACACAATCAGCTGCTTGTAACAGTTGGTACAAGTGTCAAATTCGTCAATATCCACCTCTTTGCCTGTGCCGCCGCCTGCCTCGCGGAAAGCTATCTCACGCAGTCGACCAATCTCCTGCATTACGTGGGGTGCATTGTGCGCTGTAATGACGTAGATTTCGTTGTTGCTCTTGTTGGTCATGCGCAACTGCTTGTCAGGGGTTAGCTCGCTTTTGAGCACGTCTTTGCTAATAGGTTGGATAATTGGTTGTTCCATTGTTTTTCGTTAGAAAGGTTTATAGGGAATAGGCTATATCTTGCACATATTGCGCCCATTGTTGGGGTGATTTGCTCTTATCGAAAGTCTGCCAGGGGATAGGCTTGCCAATGCGCACCTCAAAGGTCTTGCCTACGTTCTTGTACATCTCATCGACTAAGAAGAGCATAGCCAAGTTGAAAGGCAGGTGTTTGTCGCTGAAGTTGGCCAGTCGGTAGAAGAAGTTGGAGTTCTGGCCGCTAAAGTGGATAGGTACGACGTCGCGCTGGTATTCTACACTCTTCTGGATAAAGGTCTTTGACCATGCAATGTCTCGGATAGTACCATCCTTCTGACGGCGTGAGCAGATGCCAGCAGGATACATCAGCATGTGGTTCTGACTCTCAAAACCAGCCTTCACCATAGCTGGAAAGTTACGGCTCTGATGCCCTGTCTTATTGATGGGAATACAGAGCGAAGCCAACCCTGGCAGGTTCATCAGCAAGTCGTTGACCAAATAACGGAAACGCGAATGATAGTGTCGCCCGATGATAGCTCCCAGTGCCACACCGTCTTCACCACCTAAAGGATGGTTGGAAACAAAGGTGTACAAGCGTCCGTCTTCTGGGTCTGGCAAGTTTTCACGCCCCTTTACCTCTAAGGTCATCTGCAAGTAGCGCACGCATTCTTCCAGCCAGTCAGTACCAACCTTGCCCCGTGACTCCCACAGAAAGGCATTCACCTCGTCTTGGTGGATAATACGTTTCAGCCACGACACCAACGGACGCGGCATCCACTTTGCCTTTGTGCCCATCTTGTCTTTCAGAATGTTATCAATATCGATTGTTTTCTCTGTAATTTGTTCCATCTTTCACGGACATTGCTAACAGTTTGCAAAATTAGGAAAAAATTCGTGAATAACTATACTTTATCGGCAAAAAATCAAGCCTTACGAGTGTTTTAAAAAATATTCACTAAAAAAAGTGGAGAAATGTGGAGGATTGTGGGGGGAAATGATTAATTTTGCAGCCAAACTCACAAACTTATAAGTACACGTGCGATTTTTAGGTAACATAGAGGCCAAGACCGATGCCAAAGGGCGTGCTTTCCTGCCTGCCATCTTCCGAAAGGTATTGCAGGCAGGAGGCGATGAACGACTGGTGCTCCGCAAGGATGTATTCCAGCCCTGCCTCGTGTTGTATCCTGAAAGTATCTGGAACGAACAGATGGACGCATTGAGAGCCCGCCTGAACCGCTGGAACAAGCAACATCAGCAGGTGTTTCGTCAGTTTGTTAGTGAGGTGGAGTTGCTGACACTCGATGGTAATGGTCGTTTCCTGCTCCCCAAAAGATATTTGTGCATGGCCGAGATAGAGCAGAGTATTAAGTTCATCGGTATGGGCGATACCATTGAGATATGGAGTAATCGTAAAGCCGAAGAACAACAAATGAAACCTGAGGAGTTCGGACAGGCTTTGGAAGAACTGATGATAGAAGGAGAACAATGATAATAACTGCTGAGACATATCACGTTCCTGTACTTCTGAAGGAAAGTGTTGACGGGCTGGATATCCGGCCCGACGGCATTTACGTAGATGTAACCTTTGGAGGGGGAGGGCACTCCCGTGAGATTCTGAGCCGACTGGGTAGGAACGGCCACCTATACAGCTTTGACCAGGATGCTGACACAGAAAGGAATATTGTCAACGATGATAGATTTACCTTCGTGCGTAGCAACTTCAGATACATACACAATTGGATGCAATATTATGGTGTGGAGCGGATTGATGGCCTGTTGGCTGACCTTGGCGTGTCGAGCCATCACTTCGATGATGAAACGCGTGGATTCTCTTTCCGATTCAATGCACCGCTGGATATGCGCATGAACAAAAGGGCAGGATTGACGGCTGCCGACATATTGAATAACTATACAGAGGAACAGTTGGCTGATGTGTTGTATCTGTATGGGGAACTGAAGAACGCAAGGCGACTTGCCAAAGCCATTGTTAATGGCCGACAGCAAAAGGCTATCATGACGACAGCTGACTTAGGAGAAGTTATTGAGCCATTCATGCGTTCAGAACGAGAAAAGAAAGACCTGGCACGTGTGTATCAGGCTTTGCGTATTGAGGTGAATCACGAAATGGATGCCCTGCGTGATATGTTATGCAAGGCAACCCAATTGTTACGTCAGGGAGGACGGCTTAGCGTTATTACTTATCATTCGTTGGAGGACCGTATCGTGAAGAACGTGATGAAAACGGGCAACGTGGAAGGGAAATTGGAGCAGGATTTCTATGGACGAATTAGTAGTCCGTTCCGATTCGCCAGCAAAGTAGCTGTTCCCTCAGACGAGGAACAACAGCATAATCCGCGTAGCAGGAGTGCGAAATTGAGAATAGCAGAGAAAGCATAAGCAGATATGGCAGAGGATATTAACAACATACAAGAAAAGGTGCAACAGGAAGAGTCGACCTCCAAACAACATGAGGAGATGTCGGAAAAGAAACTGAAAGACACCATCAAGAAAATCAAGGAGACGGCCAGCGAGGAAGATATACATCCGTCTCAACAGCTCAACCTGCGCACTATTCTGGGTGGTGACTTGTTGACTACGGAGGTGGTACGTTCGCAAATATGGCTTTTCATCATGATTGTTGCCTTTACCATTATCTATGTTGCTTTCCGTTACCAGTGCCAGCAAGACATGCTGACCATTGACCGCCTGGAAGAAGAATTAAAGAATGCTAAGTTTAGTGCACTTAGCTCATCAAGTGGGTTGACGGAGAAATGTCGTGAAAGTCGTGTGTTGGATATATTGAAGCAGAATAAAGACTCTTTGTTGCATCAGGCAGACCAACCGCCTTATATTATAGAAATACCAGAGTAGAGAAATATGAGCAGGTTTGACAAAGATAGAGTAATACCGCGCTACATGGCTATAGCCATTGTATTGACGCTCATCGGCTTTGCCATTATCGGCAAGGCTCTCTACATCATGACGGCCAAGAAGCAATATTGGACGGAGGTGGCCGACCGATTAAAACGTGATTCTGTCAGTGTGCAGCCAAGTAGGGGCAACATTCTCAGTTGTGATGGACAGTTGATGGCCACTTCAATTCCTGAGTATAAGATATTCATGGACTTCCAAGCATCAGGTTTTGACAACGATACATTATGGTTGGATAAAGTGGACAGTGTTTGCGAGGGACTTAGCAAGATATTCCCTCAGAGGACTGCGGCTGAGTTTAAACGGAGATTGGAAGAAGGTCGTCATAAGGAGATTATCAATAAGAAGACGGGTGAAAAGACCATTGGCGCACGCTGGTGGAACATTTGGCCCAATCGTATTGACTTTAACACTTTTATGGAGGTTAAGAGCTTACCTTTCCTAAATATGCCAAAGAATAAAAGTGGACTTTGTTGGGAGGAATATAACTCACGTCGTCGTCCGTTTGGTACATTGGCACAGCGAACTTTAGGAGGTACGATGTTAGCTACTGATTCAGCTTATTTCGGATTGGAGTTGGGTTACGACACTATTTTGCGTGGAACACCAGGTATTACAGGACGTCGCAAGATTCTGAACAGATATATGAACATACCTGTGACATTACCTGTTAACGGGGGAGATATTGTGACAACCATTGATGTGAATATGCAGGATTTGGCAGAACGTGCTGTGTTGGACGAACTAAAACTTATCAATGGTGAGATGGGCGTAGCTATCCTAATGGAGGTGGAAACTGGTGATGTGAAAGCTATTGTCAATATGCTCAGAAATAGTGATGGCAATTACATCGAAGCTGTCAACTCGGCTATTAGTTATCGCTGTGAACCGGGCTCGGTGTTCAAGACGGCCTCGTTCCTTGTGGCACTGGATGATGAGGTCGTAGATACTGGTTACGTCATCCGTACAGGTTGTGGTATATATCCTATGTATGGACGTGAGATGAAAGACCACAACTGGCGCCGTGGCGGTTATGGTGACATTAGCGTAGCTCGTACACTGGAGGTTAGTTCAAATATTGGTGTGAGTTACGTTATTGACCATTTTTATCATGATGATGCAGAACGATATGTGAAAGGACTTTATCGTGTTGGCATCGGTGAGGATTTGAAACTACAAGATATCTTGCCAGGTTATCGTCCTCCAATTATCCGTATGCCACACCGTAAGAAAAACGGACGTTATGATGATAACTGGTATGCTACGACCCTGCCATGGATGTCCATCGGTTATGAAACTCAGATTGCACCTATTAATACGGTAACATTTTATAATGCTATTGCTAACAATGGTAAGATGATGCGTCCCCGTTTTGTGAAGAAGGTGTTGAAAAATGGCGAGGTCGTACAGGAGTTTCCACCAGAAGTCATTAAGGAACGCATAGCCAAACCTAAGGCTATCGAGATGATGCAAACTATCTTGGAACACGTGGTTAGTCAGGGATTGGGGCGTAAGGCTGGTTCACCATTGTTTAAGGTGGCAGGCAAGACTGGAACAGCTCAGGTGTCGCAGGGTAAAGCTGGCTATAAAAGTGGTGTAATGCAGTATTGGCTTTCCTTTGCGGGCTACTTTCCTGCTGACAATCCTCGTTATTCGTGTATCGTGTGTCTGAAGAAGTCGGGGTCTCCTGCCTCGGGTGGTGGTATGAGTGGTGTCGTGTTTCACCATATTGCTGAAGGAGTGATGGCACGCAACCTGAAGATGAGTGTAGAAGATGCTCACGATGAGAACTCTGTTGTTATTCCTGATGTAAAAGGTGGTAATGCTAAGGATGCTAATTACGTATTGGATAAGCTGAAAATAGATAAGCGTGTGTCGCAAGAAGGAAAAATGGCACAAAACACAACTCCTGACGTGATAGGAATGGGTGCCAAGGATGCCGTTTATTTGTTGGAGAGCCGTGGATTGCGTGTTAAGTTGCATGGACGAGGCAAGGTGAAGAAGCAAAGTTACCCTGCTGGTAAGACTATCATGAAAGGTTGTGAATGTATTTTGATATTAGAATAAATAAAATAAAGATGTATGAAACTAAGCGAACTGCTTAAATACGTCAAGCCCATCACTATCATTGGTGATTCGGAGGCTGAGATTACAGGTGTGAATATCGATTCACGCAAGGTTGAGAAAGGACATTTGTTTGTTGCCATCAAAGGCACACAGACGGACGGGCATCACTTTATTCCTAAGGCATTGGAATTGGGAGCCGTAGCTGTGCTGTGTGAAGATGTTCCAGAAAAGCACCAGCAAGGTGTCACCTATGTACAAGTTGACTCTACAGAGGAGGTTGTGGGGTCTGTGGCTACTGTTTTTTATGGGGAGCCGTCGCTTAAATTGAAGTTGGTGGGTGTTACAGGTACAAATGGCAAGACAACCATTGCTACCTTATTATATAATATGTTTCGTAAGTTTGGGCATAAGTGTGGTTTATTGTCTACAGTGTGTAACTATATCGAAGAAGAGGCTATCCCTGCTAATCATACAACACCTGACCCTATAGAGCTGAATTGTCTACTAAACCTAATGGTAGAGGCTGGATGTGAATATGCTTTCATGGAGTGTTCCAGCCATGCCATTGCCCAAAAGCGAATAGGTGGACTGAGGTTTGCTGGTGGATTATTTACTAACTTAACACGTGACCATCTGGACTATCATAAAACTTTCGAGAATTATCGTGATGCGAAGAAAGCTTTCTTCGATGCTTTGCCAAAGGATGCTTTTGCCATTACCAATGCTGACGACAAAAATGGGAGTGTGATGGTACAGAACACGAAGGCACAGGTAAAAACTTATTCTACGCGCATGATGGCTGACTTCCGAGCTCGGATTGTTGAGTGTCATTTCGAGGGTATGTATGTAGATATCAATGGCCGTGAGGTGGGTGTGCAATTCATTGGTAAGTTCAATGTCAGTAACCTGCTGGCTGTCTATGGTGCTGCTGCTATGCTTGGTAAGAGCCCAGAGGATATCCTTATTGTATTGAGCACTTTAAAGAGTGTGGCAGGCCGATTAGAGCCTATTCGTTCGCAAGAAGGAGTGACTGCTGTCGTTGACTATGCCCATACCCCCGACGCTTTAGAAAATGTACTGAATGCCATTCATGAGGTGTTGGAGGGAAAGCAGGGTAAGGTCATTACTGTTTGTGGAGCTGGGGGCAATCGAGATAAGGGCAAGCGTCCACTAATGGCTCAGGAAGCTGTTAAGCAGAGTGACCGTGTTATTATCACGTCAGACAATCCTCGCAATGAGGAGCCTCAAGACATTATTAATGACATGCTGGCTGGACTGACTCCACAGCAGATGAAGAAAGTTGTTTCCATTGTTGACCGTCGTGAGGCTATTCGTACTGCCTGCATGATGGCAACGAGAGGTGATGTCGTTCTCATTGCTGGCAAAGGTCATGAAGATTATCAGGAAATCAAGGGTGTAAAGCACCATTTTGATGACCGCGAAGTAGTAAGAGGGATTTTTAATTTATAATAACGATGCTATATTATATCTTCCGTTTCTTAGAGCAGTACGACATCCCTGGGGCACACATTTGGTCATACATTTCGTTTCGCTCATTGCTGGCTCTCATTTTGTCGCTGTTTATCTCTGCTTGGTTTGGTGAATACTTTATCAAGTGGATGAAGCGTCGTAACATATCTGAAACAGCACGTAATGCTGACATTGACCCTTTTGGGGTAGAGAAAAAGGGGGTTCCTACGATGGGGGGCATCATTATTATTGTGTCCATCTTGGTGCCTGTACTACTGTTGGGACGTATGCGCAATATCTATTTGTTGTTGATGATTGTGACTACTGTATGGTTAGGGTTCCTTGGCTTTATGGATGATTATATTAAAATCTTCAAGAAGAACAAAGAAGGATTGAGAGGTATCTATAAGATTATAGGACAGGTAAGTATTGGTTTTATCGTTGGATTGACACTATGGCTGAGCCCTGATGCTGTTGTGCGTGAAAACATGTCTGAGACGAAGCAAAACCAGGAAGTCGTGGTGAAGCATCAAAAGGAGGCAGTTAAGTCGTTGCAAACAACCATTCCTTTTATTAAGAACCATAACCTGAATTACTCGGATATCATGTCATTTTGTGGCGAATACAAGGTAGCTGCTGGCTGGGTTTTGTTTGTTATTATGACTATTTTGGTCGTTACAGCCCTATCAAACGGTGCTAACTTGAATGATGGTATGGATGGTATGTGTGCAGGAAATTCTGCCATTATTGGTGTGACATTATTGATATTCGCCTATGTATCGTCACATATTGTCTATGCAGCCTATTTCGATATTATGTATATTCCAGGCTCTCAGGAGTTAGTGGTATTTCTAAGTGCTTTCATTGGAGCCATGATAGGTTTCTTATGGTATAACGCATTCCCGGCTCAGGTATTCATGGGCGATACAGGTTCATTGACCATTGGAGGCATTATTGGTGTGTGTGCTATCATTATCCACAAAGAATTGATGTTGCCTCTGCTCTGTGGAGTCTTCTTTATTGAGAGTCTTAGTGTCATTATTCAGACTCAATGGTTTAAAATTCAGAAGCGTAAGGGCAAGCGTGTACGTGTATTTCGTTCTACGCCTATTCACGATGCGTTCCGTCGTCTTGACTCACAGCTTGATACTACCAGTACTTATATCTTGAAAGGATGGCCTCGCCGTCCATTCCATGAGTCGAAGATTACTATCCGTTTCTGGATTACCACAATAATATTAGCAGCATTAACCATTATTACATTGAAAGTAAGATGAGCAAGATAGTTATTTTAGGAGCAGGTGAGAGCGGTGCAGGTGCTGCTGTTCTGGCTAAGAAGAAAGGCTTTGAGGTCTTTGTCAGTGATATGTCAAAGATTAGTGATAAGTATAAGAAATTGCTGGATGACCATCACATAAATTGGGAGGAAGGCCACCATTCGGAGGAAAAAATACTCAGTGCCGACGAAATTATTAAGAGTCCTGGCATACCAGATACAGCACCTATGATTCAGAAAATTAAGGAGCAGGGTATTCATATTATCAGTGAGATAGAGTTTGCAGGGCGCTACACTGATTCAAAGATGATTTGCATTACGGGCTCTAATGGTAAGACAACTACGACCAGTCTTATTTATCACATCTTTAAGAAGGCTGGCTATGATGCTGGACTGGCTGGTAATATTGGTAATTCATTGGCTTTGCAGGTGGCAGAAGACCCACACGAATATTATATTATCGAGCTGAGTTCTTTCCAGCTTGACAACATGTATGATTTTCGTGCCAATATCGCTATATTGCTGAATATTACGCCAGACCATCTGGACCGCTATGACTTTAAGATGCAGAATTATGTTGATTCAAAGATGCGCATCATCCAGAATCAGACTCCACAAGATGCTTTTATCTATTGGAATGATGACCCCATCATCAAGAAAGAACTAGAGAAATATGATATTAAAGCTATCCAGTATCCATTCTCTGAACTAAAAGAGAAGGGCTCTATTGGCTATATTGAGGAGGGACAGTATAAACTTGAGAAGCCAGAGCCATTTAACATGGAGCAGGAGTTACTCAGCCTAACAGGCAAACATAATATTTACAATTCGCTGGCTGCAGGTATTGCCACTAATATAGCAGGTATTCAGAAGGATGTCATTCGCAAAAGTCTTAGCGACTTCCCTGGTGTAGAGCATCGATTGGAAAAAGTATGTACCGTGCGTGGCGTACAGTATATTAACGACTCAAAGGCTACCAATGTAGATGCTTGTTGGTATGCACTGGAATCAATGAAAACTAAGACTATTCTCATCATAGGTGGTAAGGACAAAGGTAATGATTACGCCCCTATTAAGCCACTTGTTCATGAGAAGTGTGCTGGACTGGTCTACCTTGGTGCCGATAATCAAAAACTACATGACAACTTTGATTCACTGGGCATCCCAGTGCGTGACACCCATTCTATGAAGGAGTGCGTTCAGACTTGCTATGAGATGGCAGAGCCAGGTATGACGGTACTACTTTCACCCTGTTGTGCCTCTTTCGACCTGTTCAAGAATATGGAAGACCGTGGGGAGCAATTTAAGGAATTAGCAAGAAATCTTTAATCTATGAATAAAAAGGTAGGCGGAATATTTAAGGGCGATAAGGTCATCTGGATGGTCTTTTTCTTCCTCTGTATGATTAGTATCGTGGAAGTTTTTTCTGCTTCCAGCGGACTGACATATAAGAGCCATAATTATATTGGGCCTATTGTATATCATACGAGTACCATTGTCTTTGGTGTGTTGGTGGCTATTGTTACTCTCAATATCCCATGTCGGTATTTCAAGTTGTTTACGCCTTTCCTCATATTGCTTAGTGTTACTACATTATTATGGGTGTTGGTTGCTGGTACGAAGGTAGGTGATGCAGGACGATGGCTTAATTTCTTTGGCTTTACATTCCAACCATCCGAGATTGCTAAGGGAACGGTCGTGTTAGCTGTAGCACAAATTCTCAGTGCAATGCAGCGTGATAATGGTGCTGACAAGAATGCTTTTAAGTGGATTCTCTGGATTACCATTCCAGCCTGCGTATTGATTGGTCTTGAAAACCTGTCTACGTCAGCCATGTTGTTTGCTATTGTTTTTCTGATGATGTTTTTCGGCTTGGTGCCTTTGCGTCAGCTGGGCAAGCTGGTTGCTATTATCGCTTTCATGGGTATTTTTGCCATTTCGATGATTTTGATTGTAGGTCACGACACGACTCAGGACGACCAGCAACTGGCAAAAACGGAACAAATTGACCAGCCAAAGAAGAAAAACGCCATAGAGAAAATGTTCCACCGTGCTGACACATGGAAAAGCCGTATCCTGAAATTTAGGAAGGACGAAGTGGCACCGCAAGATTACGACCTCGACAAGGATGCTCAGGTAGCTCATGCTAACATTGCTATCGTAGCCAGCGGCATTGTAGGCAAAGGGCCTGGTCAATCGGTGGAGCGCGATTTTCTTGCACAAGCCTTCTCTGACTTCATTTATGCTATCATCATTGAGGAATTGGGTATTGTCGGAGCTGCCTTTGTTGTCTTTCTCTACATTATTTTACTTTATCGTTGTGCCCGCATAGCCTCTCGCTGTGAAAATAACTTTCCTGCTTTTCTTGTTATGGGACTTGGACTATTGTTGGTTATACAGGCTACGTTTAACATGATGGTAGCCGTTGGACTGGCTCCTGTCACGGGACAGCCTCTGCCACTTATCTCGAAAGGTGGTACGTCGACCATCATTAATTGCGCTTATATCGGAGCGATACTGAGTGTTAGTCGTTCGGCCAAGGTGAAGAAAGAAGAAAATATCGGCAAAAGTATGCCGCAATAAGAAATATAATTCGTAATTTTGCAAGGTTTAGATACTATATGAGCGAATTAAGAGTGATTATCAGTGGTGGTGGAACGGGAGGCCATATCTTTCCTGCCGTGTCAATTGCCAATGCCATCAAGACCTTGCGCCCTGATGCTAAGATTCTGTTTGTGGGGGCTCAGGGACGCATGGAAATGCAGCGTGTACCAGCCGCAGGATATGAGATAGAAGGGTTGCCCATTAGAGGATTTCTTCGTCCGCTATGGCGGTTGGGCAATATCGGAGTAGCCCTTGACTATCTGCGTAGCAAGTGGCTTGCTAAAAAGTTGCTGCGTCGTTTCAAGCCACAAGTGGCAGTGGGTGTTGGCGGCTATGCCAGTAGTGCTGCCCTTGGAGCTGCCAATAGTTTGGGCATTCCCACTCTGTTACAGGAGCAGAATAGCTATGCAGGTCTGGCTAATAAGACGTTGGCTAAAAATGCTGCTAAGATATGTGTAGCCTATGAAGGGATGGAACGTTTCTTCCCAGCTGATAAGATTATGCTCACTGGCAATCCTGTACGCCAGCAACTACTATCGACTGCTATCAACCATGACGATGCTGTACGTTCTTTCGGCCTTGACCCATCTAAGAGAATAGTGCTCATTGTAGGTGGTAGTTTGGGAGCCCGAACTTTGAACGAGAGCGTTATGCAACATTTGGACCTGATTCGCCAGAGTGGTGTACAGTTTATCTGGCAGACGGGTAAGTACTATAGCGCAGAAATCAGTGAGCGCATGAAAGGACAGAATATACCCAACCTTATTGTTACCGACTTTATTAGCGATATGGGAGCCGCCTACAAGGCTGCTGATATTGTAGTTAGTCGTGCCGGAGCAGGCTCTATCAGCGAGTTCTGCTTATTGGGTAAGCCCGTCATTCTTGTACCCTCACCCAATGTAGCTGAAGACCATCAGACAAGGAATGCTATGGCTTTAGTCAACAAGCAAGCTGCCCTTTACGTGAAAGATGTTGAGGCTGCTAAGTTGCTACTCCCTCTGGCTGTCGATACCGTCAAGGACGATACCAAGTTGCAGAGCCTGCATGAGAACATCCAGAAGATGGCTCTGCCCGATTCAGCCGACATTATTGCGAAAGAAGTAATCAAATTAGCAGAACAATGAATACAAACGATATCAAAGCAGTTTATTTCGTAGGAGCTGGTGGCATTGGCATGAGTGCTATTGCCCGTTATTTCCTTAAAAAAGGACTTGTCGTGGCTGGTTACGACAAAACACCCAGTACCCTGACCCAACAGTTGGAAAAAGAAGGTATGCTCATCCACTACGAAGAAAACGTTGACGAGATACCCCATGCCTGTAAGCAGCCTGCATCATGTTTGGTTATCTATACACCAGCCATTCCTGAAGAACATCAGGAACTGCAGTTTTTCTGCCACAATGGTTTTGAGATACAGAAGCGTGCTCAAGTGCTGGGCACCCTGACCCGCCAGCATAAAGGGCTTTGTGTTGCAGGTACGCATGGCAAGACAACGACATCGACCATGTGTGCCCATATCATGCACCAGAGCCACTTGGACTGCAATGCCTTTTTAGGCGGTATCTCCAAGAATTATGGTACCAACTATATACTTTCTGACAGCGATTATGTGGTTATTGAAGCCGACGAGTTCGACCGTTCCTTTCACTGGCTGTCACCTTATATGACGGTTATTACCTCGACAGACCCAGACCACTTAGACATCTATGGTACGAAAGAAGCCTACCTTGAGAGTTTCCGCCATTACACTGAGCTTATCCAGCCTGAAGGAGCCTTGATAATTCACCGTGGATTAGAAATGCAGGCACATCAGCCTGACGGGGTGCGCTACTATGACTATGCGCTGACAGAAGGTGACTTCCACGCCGAGAATATTCGCATTGAGAATGGCGAGATAACCTTTGATTTTATCTCTCCCATTGAGTCGGTGAAGAATATTGAGTTAGGTCAGCCCGTTCCCATCAATATTGAGAATGGCATTGCCGCTATGGCTATGGCTCAGTTAGCAGGTTGTACGGCTGAGGAATTGCGCTACGGTATGAAGACCTATGGAGGCGTAGACCGCCGTTTCGACTTTAAGATAAAGACAGACCGTCTGGTCTTTTTGAGCGACTATGCACACCACCCGAAAGAAATTTTCCAAAGTGCCAAGAGCATTTGTGAGTTGTATAAGAACCGTAAGATTACGGCTATCTTCCAGCCACACCTTTATACTCGCACCCGTGATTTCTATAAGGACTTTGCCGACGCACTGAGCCAACTTGATGAGGTTGTTCTTACTGAGATATACCCAGCTCGTGAACAACCTATTGAAGGAATCACCTCACAGCTTATCTATGACAATCTACGCCCAGGCATTGAGAAGCATCTGATTCAGAAGTCTGAGGTGCTGGAGTATGTCAAAGAGCACACCTTCGATGTTCTCATCGTACTGGGAGCTGGCGACCTTGACAATATGGTGCCGCAAATCACCAAGTTGCTCAACAGCAAGTTGTAAATGGTTAAATTGTAAGTGAATATGACATTCAACTGGAAAAAGATAGCTATCATAACGACAGACGTCATATTGGCCGTCTATCTGCTACTGGCCGTCACGGCATTCAACCGCCCAGACGAGCAGGGTAATGTATGCAGTGAGGTTAGCATCAATATCCAGGACGGTCTCTCTAAGGGATTTCTGAATGCCAATGAAATTAAGTCACAGCTACAGCGCGCCAAACTCTATCCGTTGGGCGACTTTATGGTGCAGGTTGACACTCGTCGTATAGAGGAAGCTCTGCTGCAAAATCCGCTTGTAGAAAAAGCTCAGTGCTATAAGACTCAGACAGGGCGTGTCAATATTGAGCTGGTGCAGCGTATGCCTATCATCCGTGTTAAGGCTAATAATGGCGACGACTATTACATTGATGAGCATAGTAATATCATGCCTAACGTTCACTATGTCAGCAATCTGGTAGTGGCTACAGGCTATATTACGAAGCAATATGCACAGAAAACTTTGTCGCAGATAGGTAACTATCTCATTCATCATCCCCTGTGGCGTAGTCAGGTGGAGCAAGTCAATGTCTTGTCTGACGGAACGATAGAATTGGTGCCGCGTGTGGGCGACCATATTATCTATCTGGGTAAGCCCACTGACCTTGACAAGAAGTTTGACCGTTTGGAAAAGTTTTATCGCTATGGCCTGAGTCAGGCTGGCTGGAACAAGTACTCTTATATCAGCTTGGAGTTCAACAACCAGATTATCTGTAAGAAGCGTAAGATGTCCAGACCTCCTGTTGTCAGTGACCAATTATAAATAGTAAATCGTAAATAACAAGTAATAATGACGCAAAGGGAATTTATCGTAGCTATTGAGCTGGGGTCATCCAAGATGACCGGTATTGCGGGCAAGAAGAATCTTGACGGCAGCATTCAGGTGTTAGCCTGTGTCAAGGAAGACTCCTCTTCGTGCATTCGCAAAGGTGTAGTTTACAACATCGACAAGACAGCTAAATGTCTGACCACCATCGTTAACAAGTTGCAGAAGCAGCTTCAAGCCACCATCACTCAGGTATATGTTGGTGTGGGTGGCCAGTCTATCCGCTCTGTCCGTAATGTCATCACCAAGAAACTGCCTGCTGAGACATCCGTCACACAGGATATGTTGATTGAGCTGATGGATGCTAATCGCAACATGAGATACCCTGACTTAGAGATTGTTGACGCAGCGGTACAGGAATACAAGGTTGGCTCACAATACCAGTTAGACCCTGTCGGCATTCCTTGCACTCATATTGAGGGTAACTTCCTCAATATCCTGCAGCGAAAGGCTTTTTATAAGAACCTGAACAGGTGCTTCGAGGTTGCTAACATCAACGTGGCCGAGATGTATCTCGCTCCGCTTGCACTAGCCGATAGTGTGCTGACCGAGGCAGAGCGTCGTTCAGGATGCGCATTGGTAGACTTGGGTGCTGACACGACCACCATCAGTGTTTACTTTAAGAACATCTTGCGTTATCTGGCCGTTATCCCCTTAGGTTCCAGTAACATCACCAAAGATATTGCTTCACTGCAGATGGAAGAGGCTGACGCTGAGAAGATGAAGCTGAAGTACGGGCGTGCGTATACCGATAATAATGACATCGACAACAACATGAAATACTCCATCGACAGTGAGCGTCAGGTGGAGACCCGCAAGTTCATTGAGATTGTCGAGGGGCGTCTGGAGGAAATCATAGCCAACGTGTGGTGCATGGTGCCTGAGGAATACTGCGATAAGTTGCTGGGCGGCATCATCCTGACAGGTGGCGGTAGCAATATGGCTGATATTGCCATAGCATTCCAAAACTATACGCACGTTGATAAAGTCCGTATTGCTAAGTTTGTCACTCAGACCATCATTTCTAAGATTGGCGATATCAATGCCCGCGACGGACGGTTCAATACCGTGCTCGGATTGCTTGCCAAGGGCGATATCAACTGCGCTGGTGACAGGCGCAATTCTAATGGTGACCTATTTGCAGCACCGAAGCCAGAGCAGGGTGATGCTCCCGGCGAGCAGCGTCGTCCGCGCCAAGCATCAGAGACCCCACAAGGTGTGGTGCGCACTGCTGAGGAGATACGCCGTGCCGAGGAGGAGATTCGCCAGAAGAAAGAGGAGGAAGAGCGTATAGCCCGTGAGAAGGCAGAGGAAGAAGCTCGCCGCATTGCTGAGGAGAAGCGCAGGAACAGCCCCTTCAACAAGTTAGGTCGCTGGCTCAAGAAAGCTGCTTCGGAGATTGTCAAGGAAGACGAATAACATTATCACGAAAGAAAGGAATAACTATGGCAGACAATAACATATTGCTCGACTTCGGCGAGCCTGAAAAGGAGAATAGCATCATTAAGGTAATTGGTGTAGGAGGCGGTGGCGGCAATGCCGTTAACCACATGTATCGCGAAGGCATTCACGATGTGACCTTCGTACTTTGCAACACCGACAATCAGGCACTCAACGACTCACCTGTCCCTGTGCATTTGCAACTTGGCAAGGAGGGACTTGGTGCTGGCAACAAGCCAGAGAAAGCACGTGCCGCTGCTGAGGAGAGCCTTGACGACATTAAGCAGATGCTCACCGATGGCACCCGTATGGCCTTCATCACGGCTGGTATGGGCGGTGGCACTGGCACGGGTGCAGCACCCGTCATTGCCCGTATATCGAAAGAGCTGGGCATCCTGACCGTCGGTATCGTTACCATCCCCTTCCGTTTTGAGGGAGACCGTAAGATTGACCAGGCACTGGATGGTGTCGAGGAGATGTCGAAGCACGTTGATGCCCTGTTGGTCATCAACAACGAGCGACTGCGCGAAATCTATCCAGAGCTGACCGTACTCGATGCCTTTGGCAAGGCTGACGATACGTTGTCGGTAGCCGCCAAGTCGATAGCAGAGATTATTACCGTCCACGGACTTATCAACCTTGACTTCAACGACGTGAGGACGGTGTTGAAGGACGGTGGTGTGGCTATCATGTCAACGGGCTACGGCGAGGGCGAAGGTCGTGTGCGCAAGGCTATTGACGATGCTTTGAACTCACCGCTGCTCAACGAGAATGACGTGTTTAACTCCAAGAAGATATTGCTCAGTATCTCCTTCGCCGGCACTAAGGATGGCAAGGACTCGCTGATGATGGAGGAAATGAACGATGTCAACGACTTTATGGGCAAGTTTGGCAACGACTTTGAAATCAAGTGGGGACTGGCTGTTGACCCAGAACTGGGCAAGAAAGTAAAAGTTACCATTCTGGCTACTGGTTTCGGTATCGACCGCGTGGATGGTATGTCTGGCCACCGTCAGCGCCTGAACACGCAGGAGGAGGCCACCCGACTGGCCGAGCGTCAGGAACAGGAGGCTGCCAAGGAAGACCGTCGCAACCGCTACTATGGCAACGAAGGTGCTAACAAGCACTATAAGCGCCGTCCGCACATCTATCTGTTCCGTCCTGAAGACCTTGACAACGACGATGTTATCTCAGCCGTTGAGCAGACACCTACCTACAAGCGTACCCGTGAGATACTGGATAGCATCTATCAGCAGGCCGTAGGCGAACATCCTCAGCAGGCTGCTGAGTCGGGAAAGCCGACGGAGCAACCCTTCCAAGGAACAATTAAGTTTGGTTAATCAGCCGTCAGTAGCTCCAGCACTTCCTCCTCGGTAGAGAGGTTGAAGTCGCCACTGATGGTACTTTTCAATGCCGAGGCGGCCAGCGAGAAATCAAGACATCGCTGGTCGTCTTCGTTTCTGGTCAGCTGTGCGTGTAGGTAGGCAGCCAGATAGGCATCGCCCACCCCCATCGGGTCCACCACGGGGTTGATATCGTAAATCCGTGCCGTCAGCAGTTGCTCACGGTTGTAGAGCACTCCGCTCAGCAGGTGGTGGTTAGCCGATGGCTCGTTGCGCAGCCCCAAGATGAACTTCTGGCAACGGGGAAATCTGTTGGCTATCTGTTGGAACATCAGCGTATAAGCTTCCGTATCAATAGGTTCGTCAGCGGTCATCGCCTTGAATGGAATGCGGGGCAAGCCCGACACTAGTTCCCATTCACCCGCATCGCCAAACACGATGCTGGCGTGCTCCACCAACCGTGGCAGCACCTCGTCAGCCCGAACCCCGTAGTTCCACAGGTTCTTGCGATAGTTGATGTCGCAGGCAATGGTCAGCCCCATCTCCTCAGCTATACGCACCGCCTCGAAAGTAGCATCAGTTGCCGACTGCGACAATGCACACGTAATGCCCGAACAGCAGAACACATCCATACCCTTGAACACCTCGCGCCAAGGAATGATGCCCGGCTGCAGGTCGGAGAACGCCGAGCCTTGCCTGTCGTACACAACGCGTGGTGGGCGCAACGAGGCTGCTTGCTCAAAGTAGTAAGTACCGATGCGCTGTCCGCCCCAGCTCACATAGCTCGTATTCAGTCCGTATTCGCGCAACCGCTCCACACACGCCTGTCCCTGCGCATTCTGCGGCAGCCGCGTCACATATCGTACCTCGTTGCCCAATATGGCGAGCGACACGGCCCCGTTAGCCTCACTACCCCCGTAGTGTGCCTCCATCCTGCTACCCTGCGACAACCGCATTCCATGCTGCTTGGAAAATCGGAGCAGCACCTCGCCGAAAGTTACTATCTTCATCCCTGTACCGTTTTTTTATTAGTTTTTGCCACGCAAAGGTACGAATAAGAAGTGGGACTACCAAACGGAAACCCTACTTTTCTGCATCCATTTATTGAGATAACACGTAGCGCATAACACTCATTTCAACTGTAGTATCTCCTTCGGGTGGCTCCAGTATCTATTTCTGTATGCTCTAGTATCTATTTACTATAGAAACAGATACTGTTTATGGTGGAAATAGATACTGGAGCAACCCAAAGGAGATACTGGAGACGAGAAGTTCGTTTTTGATACGCAAACATTCTCAAATTCGGCCATCTTTAGTGCCTATTATTTCCAACCAAATTTTTTGCCGTTTGAAAATTATTCTCTATCTTTGCAACTGCTCATTTACTATGGACAGATGAAAACAATCTCTAACTAAATATGGCAAGAATATACGATAATATAGAAACCAAATTTGCAGAAGGATTGCAAGGTATCATTACCAATGTAGGAGTGAAACGTGTAGACTTCTGTGTGGGCTATTTTAATCTGCGAGGATGGAATCTCGTTGTAGAGCAGGTAGATAGCCTTGTTGGAGATTACATCTACGAGGCTGACCAACGGGTGTTCAGGAAATGCCGTTTGCTGATAGGTATGCACCGCCCAACGGATGAACTGGTACGTCAGCTTTACACAGAACAGACTTTGCCTGATGCAAACTATGTCAGCCAGTGTAAACTTGAGATTGCTCGTGATTTCAGACGCCAGCTGCAGTTAGGTTTGCCCACTAAGCAGGATGAGTTTACGTTGCGCCGTCTGTCTGCACAGATGAAAGAAGAAAAAGTTTGTGTGAAACTGTACCTGCGTGAACCTCTCCATGCCAAACTTTATTTGGCACATCGTCCAGATGATAATTTCAACAAGATTCAGGCCATTATGGGTAGCAGCAACCTTACCTATTCAGGACTGACCAAACAGGGAGAACTCAATGCTGAGTTTGCAGACAGTGACAGTGCCGAGAAACTTTCACGCTGGTTTAATGACCGATGGGAAGACAGGTTTTGTCTTGACATCACCAAAGAATTGATAGAAATTATTGATAATAGCTGGGCAGGAGAAAGAGATATTCTACCTTATTATATTTATCTGAAAACAGCCTACCATCTGAGTGAAGAGGCTCGCTCAGGCATCAAGGAGTTTACTATTCCACCCGAATTTCGAAGCGAACTTTTTGAGTTCCAGCAGACAGCAGTCAAGATTGCCGCTCGGCATTTAAACAATGAGAAACGTGGTGGTGCCATGATTGGTGATGTGGTGGGATTAGGAAAAACCATCACAGCCTGTGCCATTGCCAAGATGTATGAAAACACTTTTGGCAGCAATACGCTGATTATCTGCCCTGCCAATCTGCAAGAAATGTGGGCTAAGTACCGTAAACAGTATGACCTGAAAGCAGACATCATGTCAATGGCGAAACCCATTGACGTGGATAATGCACGATATTACAAACTGATTATCGTTGATGAAAGCCACAATCTGCGCAATAGCCAAGGCACACGCTACCGCAACATCCGGGACCTCATTCAGAAACAGGACTGCAAAGTGTTGCTTTTAACCGCAACGCCATACAACAAGCAGTATAAGGATTTGAGCAGCCAGTTGCGCTTGTTTGTAGACGATGACACAGATTTAGGCATTCGCCCAGAGGCTTATATCCGTGAGATAGGAGGTGAACGCAAGTTTGCTGAAAAGCACGAAGATTTTATCCGAAGCATCAAAGCCTTTGAACGCAGTGAATGTCAGGAGGATTGGCAAGAACTGATGAAACTCTTTTTGGTTCGGCGCACTCGTACATTCATCAAAGACAATTACGCCAAGACCGACCCGAAGAACGGACGAAAGTATCTGGAGTTCAAGGATGGGCACAAGTCCTATTTCCCTGACCGCATACCTAAATCCATTAAGTTCAATACCGTAGAGGGCGACCAATACAGCCGCCTCTATTCAGAAACGATGATAGACTTGATGGAAAGCCTGAAACTTCCTCGCTACGGATTGATTCACTATTTGGACGATAAGAAGACAACAGATGCTTCTGCCTATGAGCGTGCATTAATAGAAAACCTTTCCCGTGCAGGCGAGCGCATGATGGGCTTTTGCAAAAGTACCTTCTTCAAGCGTATAGACAGCAGCGGTTTTTCATTCCTGTTGACTTTGTTCCGCCACATTCTTCGCAATGCCGTGTTTATCTATGCTATTGACAACAAACTGAAGTTGCCCATCAGCGATGAAAACACCTTCCCGGAAGATTTTATTGACGATGCCGATATTAACGACATTTTTACTGGCGACGATGAAGAAGAGGAGTGCTCCTCGGGTGAAGACCTGATACAGATTCCCAATGACATGGATGTCTATATGCAGAAAGCCGAGGCGTATTATAATAGTCTGATAGGCAAGAACAATGTACAATGGATAGAGTCAAAGTATTTCAAGCGCACTCTGAAACAGCAGTTGAAGAAAGACTGTGAGCAGCTCATCGCCATGATTAACCTTTGCGATGCGTGGAATCCGCAGACCGACCAGAAAATCAACCAGTTGGAATACCTCCTGAACGACACGCATCAAGGGGACAAGGTTATTGTCTTCACTCAGTATTCCGACACGGCAAACTATATTTATCATCAGTTGAAGAAACGTGGTATTCAGCATATAGGCAGAGCCACTGGTGGCACGAAGAATCCTACGGCTATTGTTGAACGTTTCTCTCCGTTAAGCAACAGGGCAGATGTTTCAGCTAGTGATGAACTGCGGGTGCTGATTGCCACCGATGTCCTCAGTGAGGGTCAAAACCTGCAGGATGCACACGTCATCGTGAACTTTGACCTGCCTTGGGCCATCATCCGCCTCATTCAGCGTGCTGGCCGTGTTGACCGTATCGACCAGAGTTCAGAGCAGATTTATTGTTATTCGTTCTTTCCTGCTGACAAGGTAGAAGAAATTATCCGTCTGCGCACCCGTCTGAATGCTCGCATCAACGAGAACGCAGGCATTGTTGGCAGCGACGAAGTATTCTTCGAGGGTAACGAACAGAACCTTATCAATATGTATAATGAAAAGAGCGGAAGCCTTGACGAAGACGAGGACGATGTGGATGTTGACCTCGGTTCTCAGGCTTTCCAGATATGGAAGAATGCCACCGATGCCAATCCCGAACTAAAGCGTATCATCCCCGAATTGAGTAACATCGTCTATTCCACAAAGAAAGCGGTAAGTGCCATTGAAGATGGTGTTATCACCTACGCCCGAACCTACAACGATTTCGATGTGCTGACATGGTATGATTCCAAAGGCGAGATAGTCAGCCAGTCGCAAAAGCGCATTCTTCAGGCAATGGCCTGCTCCATCCAAGAACCCTGCCTTGAAGCACAGGACAACCATCTGGAATTAGTGAATAAGGCTATCAAGGGCATAAAGAATGAGAATACCAATGTGGGTGGCATTCTCGGCAGTCGTTTCAGTACAAAACGTAAGATTTATGATTTGCTGAACCACTACTACGAACAGCCCATCAACATTTTCTACACCATAGAGAAGCAGGGAAAACTGAAATTTGCCATTGACCAGATATACAACTATCCGCTGTTGGAGAACTCAAAGTTCATTCTCGGACGCATGATGCGGACAGGCAATACCCACGATGACATTGTAGATACAGTCATTGAAATGTATGAGAACGGCAACCTTTGTCGCATTGACCAAGACAAGACCAAACATAAAGACCCTACCATCATTTGCTCGATGGGATTAAAAGCATAAGACTATGAAAAGAAACGTATTTAACCAGTACATAAAGACAAGTAATTTCCGTGAGCTGTTTATCACCGAAATGGGATGGAATAACCCCACAGGGGCAACCACTCTGCCCGAATACACTATTGATGAGCAGACATTCCATATAGAGCAGATAGCTGAGCGTAGCGGTTTCCAGATACTTCGATGCAAAGTGGCGGAAATACCTGTTTCATCACTTTGCAAGAAGTTAGACACGAAACTCCGCAAGAATGCTGAGAACTACATCTGCATTTTTATGGTGCCTGATACCACCCACCACCTTTGGATGGCACCAGTGAAGAAAGTAGAGAAGCGCGATGTCGTGTTGGTTGAATATGATACAATAGACAAGGCGAGTTTCCTTTTTGAGAAGATGGAGGGATTGTCTTTTGGTTTTGAAAACACCCTTATTAGCGATGTGGTTGAGAAGGTGCAGGCGGCATTTCTTATCAACTCTGAAAAAATCACTAAAGATTTCTATACTGGTTTTAAGAAAGAACATACCAACTTTGCCAAGTTCATCACTGGTATAGACGACCATCTTGCCGACAAGGACAATAAGAACAAGCAATGGTACACTTCCGTGATGCTGAACCGCCTCATGTTCTGTTATTTCATTCAGAAGAAAGGTTTTCTTGACGGCGATGTGGATTATCTGCGCCACAAACTGGAATGGACGCAGCAGAACGAGGGCAACGACAGCTTTTTCAATAAGTTTTATAAAGGTTTCCTCGTCAATCTGTTCCATGACGGACTTAATGCCCCTCACCACGATAGCGCATTCGAAGCTATCTATGGGCGTATACCATACCTGAACGGCGGAATGTTCGACGTGCATCAGATAGAGCAGGACTATGTTGGCCTTGACATTGCCGACGAGGCATTCCAAAGCCTTTTTGACTTCTTCGACAAGTGGCATTGGCACCTTGACGACCGCATGACGGCAACGGGCAAGGACATCAACCCCGATGTGCTGGGCTACATCTTTGAGCAGTATATCAACGACCGTGCGCAGATGGGAGCATATTACACCAAAGAAGACATCACGGAATACATAGGGCGCAACACCATCATTCCTTATCTGATGGATGCGGTGAGGCAGAAAGATGAAAAACTCTTCAAACCTGATAGCCATCTGTGGCAGTTCCTTTGCAATAGTGGTGACCGCTACATCTACGATGCTGTGAAGAAAGGGCACGACTTGCCTATACCCGACGAGATAGCCGTGGGTATTGATACCACGCAACCCAATCTGCTGGAGCGTCGCAAACTCTGGAACAATCGCACCCCCGAAAAGTTTGCCCTGCCTACCGAGATATGGCGAGAAACCATTGAGCGACTTCAGCGATACAGCAGTATCAAGACGAAGATTGAGAACGGAGAGATTACCGTCATCAACGACTTCATTACCTATAATCTCGACATCCGCCAATTTGTTTATGACTATCTCGCCAGCACACCCAATCACTTGTTTGTAGAATACTTCTATGATGCCCTGCAGCGAGTGACTATCCTTGACCCTACCTGTGGTTCTGGGGCTTTCCTCTTTGCAGCTCTTAATATTCTTGAGCCACTCTACGAGGTTTGTCTTTCCCGCATGGAGGAGTTCCACGAACAGAATCCGCATTTGTTCAACAGGCAGTTGCAGGAGGTGCAAAGTAAATACCGCTCTAACATCCAGTATTTCATCTATAAGAGTATCATCCTGCGCAACCTTTATGGTGTTGACATCATGGTGGAAGCAACGGAGATAGCCAAACTGCGTCTGTTCCTGAAGATGGTGGCTGTGGTAGAGGTAGACAGGCGAGACCCGAACTTAGGACTTGACCCACTGCCCGATATTGACTTTAACATCCGTTGTGGCAACACGCTTGTGGGCTATGCCACAGAAAAAGAACTGAATCGTGATTTGGTTCAGGGTGATATGTTTGCCATTGAAGAGTTCAAGAACAAGATTCATGATGAGATGGATATTGTTGCCCATGCCTATAAGCGCTTTAAGGAGATACAGCTTAACCAAGGTGAAGATATGGCAACCTTCAAACAGTCTAAACATCAGTTAAAGCAGCGCCTTTTGTCACTCAACAACTTGCTGAATCATCACATGCACACTGCCGTTGCTGTGGGTGTAGACTATGACGCGTGGCTTCATTCTCATCAACCTTTCCATTGGTTGGCTGAGTTTTACGAAATCATTAACGACAATGGAGGCTTTGATGTGATTATTGGTAATCCGCCGTATGTGGAATATGCAAAAATAAAGCACATATATCATATAGATAATTATAAAACTATTAAAAGTGGGAATATATATGCCCAAGTAATCGAAAGATGTAATGAGCTTGTTTGTAATGCTGGCATTATGGGATGGATAGTTCCAATCTCAGTTACATGTACTGATAGAACACAATCTATACAAGATTTTATAGTACGTAACTATTTTATCTATGGTGCATGTTTTGATATATTTCCATCAAAATTGTTTGAAGGTGTGGCTCAAAGAGTAACTATTCTTGTTATGCGAAAAGGGAAAGGATTATATACCTCTAATTATAGACGTTGGAATTCCCAAGAACGCAAATCTCTTTTTCACACAATCTCTTTTTGGCCAAATGATTTTTATTCAAAAGGTTGGACTCCAAGAATTAACTCAAATTTGTCTTTTAAATTAATAAAGAATTTAAGAGGTAAGCCTTTGTTATTGAGTTATCTCTATCATGGCAACTCTAATATTTTCGTACATCGAATAATTAATAATTTTATCAAAGCAATTGATTTTGAGCCATTTTGTCAACGAGGAAATGGACAAATACTCAAGTCAGATGATTTTAAAGTATTAGAGGTGGAGCGGAAAGAAATATACATTATTGCTGCTTTATTAAATTCTTCATTGTTTTATGTCTATTGGAGAATGCATGGTGATGGTTTTCATTGTGGTTTTAATAATATTGAAAAGTTGCCAATCGTAAAGGAGCTATTTGAACATAGTTGTAAATCTATTTTGGAAAAATATACTAAAAAACTGATACTTGATTTTAAGAATCATTCTGAAATCAGAATTAGAAATCAAGTAAATACAGGAGAAGTAAAACTACAGACTTTTTATATTGGAAAATCTAAACCAATTATTGATGAGATAGATAAAGTCCTCGCGAAGCATTATGGTTTCACCGAAGAAGAATTAGATTTCATCATTAACTACGACATCAAATATCGTATGGGTGATGAATTGAATGAAGAATAAATTTAATATTATATAATATGAATTCATTAAGATTAAGAAACTATCGCTGTTTTGAAGATACTGGCGATATCCAATTAAAGCCAATAACTCTATTGGTAGGAGCAAATAGTAGTGGAAAAAGTTCTTTCTTGAAATTTTTTCCATTGTTAAAACAAAGTATTGGCATAAAGAAAAATGGTGTTTTTCTTTGGTATTCTGATGATGTGGATTTCAAAGACTTCAAAAATACAGTAAAGGACGGTGAAGGGAGCATTACTATTGCCATAGAAATACCGCTTGCTGACCGTATTAATAACCGTGAAAGCACAACAATTTCTGATTTTTTTAAATCAAAAAATATCAACTATCAAGGGGCCACGACGTATTTGGAATTAACTATTTCTGAAATTGATAAAAATACGGATTATTTGGAACATTTGTCACTTTCTTATTTTGACCAAAAGATAGATGTGTCTTTTTCAAAAGAAGAACAGGTTTCTATTCGTATAAATGATGATGTTTATGATGAAGTTGCCCATTGTGATTTACAACTTTCAAATGCAGTCTTGCCACGAATAATATTTACTAGTCATGATGATGGTTTTGTTTTTGGGAATAGAAATATCCGAAAAATGATAATAGACTTTTTTAAAGCAAGCAACAATTCAATAGATGTGACTTTAAACGATATATTGTTTCGGTCATTTTATTTTTTGGAAAAAGATTTGTTTAAAGAATTTATTACAACCGTTTTGAAAAAAGGAAAAAATGCAAAAATAGATATAAACAAACTAAACAATCTATATATATTATATAATCTGACTGATATCATAGAGTTGGTAAATAGTTATTTTTATTCTGTGGCAATGAATATATCATATGTAAAGCCTCTTCGCGTGATGCCTGAAAGATATTATAGATATCAAAATTATTCTGTTGATGAAATTTCTTCTGATGGAAAGAATCTTGCTATGTATTTTGCAAATTTGAAACGAGATGAATTGAAGAAATTTCAAAAGTGGACATTAGACTATTTTGGATTTGAATTAGAACTTCACAAATTAGAAGGACATGTGGAAATAGAAATAAAGGAAAAAGGCAAAAAAAGTAGGAATATGATTGATACAGGATTTGGTTATAATCAATTATTACCTATTCTTGCTATAATATGGAATGCGTTAAATAATAGACGAAAAAAATTTTATCATCCATATATCATTCATGAAACTAAATTTATTGTAATTGAACAACCAGAACTGCATTTGCATCCACGAATATTAACAATGTTTGCAGAAGTGTTATGCAATATTGCGAGTAATAGTAATAAAAAGGATACAGACATTCGTTTTATTATTGAGACTCATAGTGAAACTATAATTAATAAAATTGGTTCACTAATAATGTCTGAAAAGGCTAACGAGAATGATGTGAATTTGGTATTGTTCAATGCAAAGAATGAGGGATTAAACAATTATGTTGAACAAGCGACTTTTGATGAAAAAGGATATTTGAATAATTGGCCAATAGGTTTTTTCTTATAAAGTTATGTTTATAATAATTTGTCAAGATGTCATTGAGAAAGCTATCAATCGTAATGATAGTGATAATAAAGATGCTATAGAAGCCTTGAAAAAAGTCTTATTAGCAGTACTTTGGCGAAAGCATGTAGTATTTGTACCAGGGTTAAGCGAAGAAGATATTCAAAAATTAGAAAAGGAATTAACATCTAAGGAGATAAAGTTGCTTGATTACGTCTTTTCAGAAAGACAAAATTCTCTCTCTCTTAAAGATAAACTTTCTATATATGCACAAATTACATTTAATGAATCAATCCATAAGGATGCTCAAATAATATATATAAATCCTAAAACCGTTTCTAATTTTGAGTTATATGAGGAAACTCATCTTATTGTTGAAAATATCTTAGATTCTGTATTCTATAGCAAAGCAATATGTAGTTATTACCAGCGGAAACATAGATTGCATACTGATTGTTATACGATTGCATTTTATCCTGTTCAAGGAGGAGGGACTACAATTTCTGAAGTCCTCAAATATGAAATGAAAATATCCCAGCATTTTTGTTTAGTCATAGGTGATAGTGACAAAAAATGTGCAGATTATAAAAATGAAGGGGATACTGCAAAAGGGATACGAAATGTTGTAAAGGAATATGAAAAGAATCATGGAAAACTTCCTTTTATAGATTATTAT